>DATMCA010001862.1:0-5052 GCA_035559015.1 Umezawaea sp.
GAAGCGGGCGTCCGGAGGAGGGGCGGGGGTCACGGTGGTGGGGTTGCCCGTTCGTCCGTTCGACACACCCCACGGTAAACCGAACGGCCCCGCGCTACCGGAGGAGCAGGTCGGGCTCGTCGTCGGCGCGCGGCCCGAAGATGCGGCGCTCGGACTCGTCGATCACCACGTCGTTGATGCTCGCCTCGCGGCGGGTCATCAGGCCGTGCTCGTCGAACTCCCAGTTCTCGTTGCCGTAGCTGCGGAACCAGGTGCCCGCGGCGTCGTGGCACTCGTACTGGAAGCGGACGGCGATGCGGTTGCCCGCGAACGTCCACAGCGACTTGCGCAGCGCGTAGTCCAGTTCGCGCTCCCACTTCGCGGTCAGCAGCGCCACGATCTCCGCGCGGCCCCGGACGAACGTGTCGCGGTTGCGCCACACCGAGTCCTCGCTGTAGGCGAGCGACACCTTCTCCGGGTCGCGGGTGTTCCGCGCGTCCTCGGCCGCCCGCACCTTCCGCAGCGCGGTCTCCATCGTGAACGGGGGCAGCGGCGGTCGATCGCTCATGGCGGGCCTCTCGGTGGAAGAGAACGTGCGTTCTCCGGGTAGCGTAGAGAACGCACGTTCTCCCGGCAAGCCCCAAGGACGGCCCATGCCCCTCGACGCCACCTCCGCGCGCACCCGCCTGCTCGACACGGCCGAGGACCTCTTCTACTCGCGCGGCGTCCAAGCCGTCGGGATGGACGACCTCCGCGAGGGCTCCGGGCTCTCGCTCAAACGCCTCTACGCCCTGTACCCGGCCAAGGAACAACTCGTGGAGGCGTACCTGCGCCGGCGGGACGTCCGCTGGCGCGGATCGCTCTCGGCGCACGTGGCGGGGGTCGGCGACCCCCGCGACCGGATCCTCGCCGTGTTCGACTGGCTCGGGGCGTGGTTCCGGGAACCGGGGTTCCGCGGCTGCGCGTGGGTCAACGGCCACGGCGAGCTGGGGGCCACGTCGGAGGTCGTGGCGCGGGCCGCCCGCGACCACAAGAACGCGTTCGCGGCCTACCTGGCGGGCCTGGTAGCCGCCGCCGACCTCCCGGAAGCGCTTGCGCCCCAGCTGTTCCTGCTCGCCGAGGGGGCGATGGTCAGCGCGGGGATCCTCGGCGACCCCGGCCTGGCCGCACACGCCCGTGCCGCCGCGGCGGCGTTGATCGGGCGTTAGCGGGGTGACCGGCAGTTCCGTCGTCCAGGTGGAGCGAGCGGCGGGGCCCGGTGGGGATTGGTCACCCCATCAGGACCGGGGCTCGCCGAACCACCTGGTCAGCGCTTGGCGCAGCACGTCCAGGTCGGTGGTGTCCGTCTCGCCCTCGGCCGCCCAGGCGACGTAGCCGTCCGGGCGGACCAACATCCCGGCCAGCTCGGTCGGGCCGGGCAGCGTGCGCACGTCGACCCGGTCGGTCCACCCGTCCACGGCGGCGCGCAGCTTGGCCGAGTCGCGCAGGTCGAACAGCACCGGCCGGGGGAGCCTCAGGGCGTCCTCGACGCCGGGCAGGTCCGGCACGTGGCGGCCGGTCAGCGGGTGCGCCTCCGGGACCACCTCGTAGCGGACGTCCAGGCCCTGCATCGAGTTCAGCAGCCGCCCGGTGGCTCCGGGGGCCTGGAGCACGTCGGCGAACAGGTCGCGCATCGCCCGGCTCTGCGCGTCCGGCCGCATGATCGCGACCTGCGCGCGGGTGTTCGCCAACGCCCGCGCGGCGACCGGGTGCCGCTCGGCGGTGTAGGTGTCCAGCAGCCCGTCCGGCGCCCAGCCGTGCACGGTCGCCGCCAGCTTCCAGCCCAGGTTCACCGCGTCCGCCACGCCGAGGTTCAGGCCCTGGCCGCCGAACGCGGGGTGCACGTGCGCGGCGTCGCCCGCCAGCAGCACCCGCCCCTTCCGGTAGGCGGTCGCCTGGCGGGTGTGGTCGGTGAACCGGCTCGCGGTCTCCACCGCCGTGATGGTCACGTCCGCGCCGCTGACGTGGCGCAGGGTCTCCTGGAGTTCGGCCGCGGTGATCTCCCTGCCCCGGTCGGCGGGCGGCCCGTCGAACGTCATCGTCACGATGCGGCCGGGCGTCCGGCCGTGCACGAACACGCCGGTGTCGGTGAAGTTCCAGCCGAAGGGGAGGCGCTCCGGGTGGTCCATGGCGACGACCGCCTGGAGGCCGTCGACCACCGGGTCGGTGCCGGGGAAGTCGAACCCGGCCAGCTTGCGCACGGTGCTCCGGCCGCCGTCGCAGCCGACGAGGTGGCCGCAGCGGAACGCCACCTCGCCGTCGGCCGTCGTGGCGCGCACGGTGACGCCGTCCGGGTCCTGGTCGAAGCCGGTGATCTCGTGGCCGCGGAACACGGGCACGCCCAGTTCCCGCGTCCAGTCGAGGAGCAGCCGTTCCAGCGCCTGCTGCGCCACGATCGTGCCCGGCGGCAGGTCGAAGTCCGGGTCGAGGGCCAGGAGCAGCCCGGCGAAGTGCCCGGCGAAGTGCTCCGCCGGACGGCCTCCCGAACGCCCCCGGAGGAACGCGGCGAACCCGTCGGTCTCCGATGCCGCGTCGAGCTTGGCGCGCAGTCCGCGCCGGGCCAGCGCCTGCGTGGTGCGGCCGTGGATCCCGCCCGCCTTCATCAGTTCGCTCGGTTCGGTCAGCCGTTCCAGCACCGCGACCGACACCCCGGCCAGTCGCAGTTCCGCGGCGAGGGTCAGTCCGACCGGCCCGCCGCCGGTCACGATCACGTCGTAGTCCATGAGAAGTAGACTGCACCAAAGTTTAGGTCGAGTCAACAAATGTGCCTGGTATAGTTTTGCCATGCGGGTAGGGCTGCGCGAGCGCAAGAAGCAGGAGGCCCGGCAGCGCATCTCCGCCGTCGCCACCGAGCTGTTCCTGGAGCACGGGTTCGAGGGCGTCACGGTGGCGGAGATCGCGGAGGCCGCGGGCTGCTCCAAGATGACGGTGTTCAACTACTTCCCGCGCAAGGAGGACCTGTTCCTCGACCGCTACGCCGAGGCGGAGGACCTGCTCGTCACCGCGATCCGCGAGCGGGAGCCGGGGCGGCCCGCGGTCGAGGCGGTGCGGGCGCTGACCCACCGCCTGCTCGCGGAACGCCACTCGCTCTCGGGCACGCGGCCGGAGACGGCCGAGTACGGGCGGGTGGTCGTGGCCAGCCCCGCGCTGTGCTCCCGCGCGCGGGAGCAGGTGGACGAGCTGGAGTCGGCGGTCGCCGCCGTGCTCACCGAGGAGACGGGTGACCCGGTCGGGTCGGCGCTGGTGGGCAGGCTCCTGCTGGCCGCCGTGCGGACCGTGGTGATCACGGCCGCCGGGCGGCTGGTCGACGGCGACGAGGCCGAGGCGGTCGCCGCGGACCAGGTCGGCGTGGTCGACCGCGCCTTCGACCTGGTCGCGAACGGCGTCCGCGACTTCGGGCTCTAGCTGTTCCGCCGTCCGGCGGAGGTCAGCTGCCGCCGAGTTCCTCGCGCACCAGGGGGAGCACCTCGGTGCCGAGCAGTTCGATCGCCGTCATGACGGTCGCGTGCGGCACGCCCGCCCAGTCCATCTGCATCGCGTACCGGTCGGCCCCGACGAGCCGTCCGACGGAGATCATCCGCTCGGCGACCTCGTCCGGGCTGCCGGTGAACAGCGCGCGGGCGCCACGGGTGTACTCGTCGTACTCGCCGCGCGTCGGCACGGCCCAGCCGCGGGCCTTGGCGCCGTACTTCATCGTCTCCAGCCAGTACGGGTAGAAGGACTCCTTGGCGTCCTGGGAGTTCTTCGCCACGAGGCCGATGGCGCTCATCGTCACGTGCAGGTCCCGGGGCGCGTGCTCGCCGGCCTCGCCCGCCCGGCGGTAGAGGTCCACCAGCGGCGCGAAGCGCTCGGGTTCACCGCCGATGATCGCGTACACGATCGGCAGCCCGAGCACGCCCGCGCGGGCCGAGGACTCCGGGTTGCCGCCCGTGCCGACGGAGATGCGCAACCGCTTGCCGTACGGCCTCGGGAGGATGTGCGCGTTCTCCAGCGGCGCGCGGAACCGGCCCGCCCACGTGATCGGGTCCTCGCGGTCGATCCGCAGCAGCAGTGCCAGCTTCTCCTCGTACAGCTCGTCGTAGTCGCCGAGGTCCGCGCCGAACAGCGGGAACGACTCGGTGAACGACCCCCTCCCGGCCAGCAGTTCCGCGCGCCCGCCGCTGAGCTGGTCGAGCGTCGTGAACTGCTGGTAGACCCGGACCGGGTCCTCGGTGCTCAGCACGGTCACCGCGCTGCTCAACGTGATCCGCTCCGTCACGCTCGCGGCGGCGGCGAGCACCGTGCCGGGGTTGGAGATCGCGTAGTTGTCGAGGTGGTGCTCACCCAGCCCGTAGAAGCCGAGGCCCAGCTCGTCGGCCAGCCTGATGCGCTCGACGGTGTTCTTCAGCGCCTGGGACACCGAGACCTGTTCGCCGGTCAGCGGGTCGGGGTGCCGATCCGCGAAGCTGTAGATCCCGATTTCCATGCTTCCTCCGACGCTCGTGGTGGTACGCCACCGAACCTACGCCTCGAAGGTTGAAGCATCAACGTGACTGTGGTGAGCGTCGCGGCGGCCCCGGCGGAGGGCCGCCGCCGTGACCCCCTACTCGCCCTGCGCGGCCAGCCAGTCGGCGAAGGTCGTCCCGGCCTTGAGGCCGCCCTCGCCCGTGACCAGGCTGCGCTCGCCCAGTTCGGTGCCGAAGTAGCGGGCGTGCGGGTCGGTGACGACCTCGCGCGAGTCGCCGCGCGCGGTCAGGCTCCTGCGGATGAGGTCGTCCATGCCGATCAGCTCGGGACCGCCGACCTCGACGACGCCGTTGACCGGCGCGCCGACCGTGACGCGGCCGACGGTCGAGGCCACGTCCTCCGCGGCGATGGGCTGCATCAGCGCCGACGGCGCGTGGACGACGCCGTCCACGGTGGCGGCCTCGCCGATGGCCTTGGCGAACTCGAAGAACTGGGTCGCCCGCACGATGGAGTACGGGAGGCCCGACTTGGCGATGAGCTGTTCCTGCGCGACCTTCGCCCGCAGGTAACCGCTGTCCGGCAGGCTGT
>DATMCA010001863.1:0-2293 GCA_035559015.1 Umezawaea sp.
CCGACGCCGTCGGTGACGTGCAGGGTCTGGCCCATTGCGTGGGAGTGCCAGTTGGTGCGCGCGCCCGGAGTGAACCGAACCAGGCTGACGATCAGCCGCGACGGTCCTCCCCGGCGGTAGATCGGATTCCCCTATACATCGACGGCGAAGTTGCTGGCGGCGCCTTGGCGGTCGGGCTCACAGGGTGCAGTTCCATGATCATTTTTCGTTGGCCGGTTGGCGATCAGTGCTCCTCCGCGCTGGTCTCGGCTCGCGCGGCTTGGACGTTCGTCGCGGCCCAGCTAGCTAACAAGGCCAGATTGTCGGCCGACGGGGTGCCGGGCTCCGCGCTGTATGCGGTCAGGGTCAGGCCCGGCTCGCCGGGCAGCTCGAGCGCGTCGAAGCTGAGATGCAGGTCGCCGACCGCCGGGTGGTGGAAGTGCTTGCTCCCCGACCGGTGCAACCGGACGTTGTGCGCCGCCCAGCGGGTCCGGAACTCTTCGCTGCGCGTGGACAGCTCCCCGACCAGGTCGGTCAGGCCCTTGTCGTAGGGATTCCGGCCGGCCTCGGTGCGCAGGATCGACACGCTCGTGTTGGCCGAGTCCGACCAGTTCGGGTGCAGCAGCTGCGCCTGCGGGTCGAGGAAGATGAACCTAGCGAGGTTAACCGGCCGAGTCGGGCTGTCGAACGCTGGGCTGTGGAACGCCTGGCTGTACAGGGCGCGGCCCATCGCGTTGATCGCGAGAATGTCGAGGCGGCCATTGCGAACGAACGCCGGGATCCCGCTCATCGCATCCAGCAGCCGTTGGATGCTCGGCCGCACCTCCTGGGCCGTGGCCTTCCGCGGCCGCGGAGGTGTGCTCGGCGCGGACGCCGCCTTCGCCAGATCGAACAAGTACGCGCGCTCGGAGTCGTCCAGCTGCAGCGCCGCCACCAGCGAGTCCAAGACCGCCTCGGACACCCCACCTAGATTGCCCCGCTCCAACCTGGTGTAGTACTCGATGCTCACCCCGGCCAGCTGGGCAACCTCCGCCCGACGCAGACCCGGCACCCGGCGAGCCCCGTAACTGGTCAGCCCCGCCTGCTCCGGGCTGAGCCGAGCCCGGCGAGAGGCCAGAAACTCGCGTACCTCGGTCCGGTTGTCCATGCCCTCGACGCTACGACCCGATCCCTCGCTGGTGGAAGTCACTGCCAATACCCCTCACACCAGGACCCCTCACAGCAGGGACTTCCATCCTTCAGGTTGGGCGGGTTGAGTGGTTGTAGTGCGGCCGGCTGCACCGGCTGGGACGCGAGCAGAGGAGACGAAGCCCGATGAGTGGATGGAGCGACAGCGAGCTGGTGACGATCGGAACAGCGGACGAAATCCACATTGCCCCCGACCGCGCCGACCACACCTCCGGCCCGGCCGTGCCGATCTGGGTGGTCCGCGTCGGTGATGAACTGTATGTCAGGTCCTACCGCGGTCCCTCCGGCAGCTGGTATCGCCGCGCCCGGCGCAACGGCAGCGGACAGATCCGTGCCGGCGGCGTCGACCATGCGGTCCGGTTCACCGTGGCCGATCCAGGCGTCCGGACGCAGGTCGACGAGGCCTACCGCGCCAAGTATGGCCGGTACGGCAGCCTCGTCCGGCCGATGATCTCCGACACCATCGCCGATACCACCCTCCAGCTGCAACCCACCAATTCCTGAAAGGACAAGGACGAGCGCACCGCTATCAAGGCCCTGCTCAAGCCCTGACATCCCTTTCGCCCAACGCCACCAGGAGACCACCTCGATGCCGACGTTCACCGTCGAGACCGGAGTCATGGTGCCGATGCGCGACGGCGTGCGGCTGGCCACCGACGTCTACCGCCCGGCCGAGGGTCCCATGCCCACCCTCTTGACCCGCACGCCCTACAACAAGGACGTGGTCGCCGGGTTCAGCGACGACCTGGATCTGTTCCGGGCGCTGCGCGCCGGCTATGCCGTCGTGGCCCAGGACGTCCGTGGCCGATTCGCCTCCGAGGGCACCTTCAACGCCTACCACCAGGAGGCGGCCCACGGCGCCGACACGATCGATTGGATCGCGGCTCAGCCGTGGTCGGACGGGGTCGTCGGCACGTTCGGGAAGTCCTACCTCGGCTGCACCCGGTGGCTGCTCGCCCCGCAGCAGCCGCCGGCCTTGCGAGCGATGGCGCCGTCGATGACCCCGTCGGACGCGTACGAGGGAAACACCTATCAAGGCGGCGCCAACGTGATGCACATCCTGCGGTGGGCCGTCGCGCTAGGGGCCGACGCCGCCCGCCAGCGGGTGGCCCGCGGCGAGAGAGTG
>DATMCA010001864.1:0-4824 GCA_035559015.1 Umezawaea sp.
GACGACGCCTTCCACTGGACGTTCACCGAGCACCACTCGATCCTCGACGGCTGGAGCCTGGCCTCGCTGGTCTCGGAGATCACCGACGCCTACGGGGTCCTCCTCGCGGGTGGGGAACCGGTGACCGAGCCGCCGCGCTCGACCTACCGGGACTACATCGTCGCCGAGCGGGCCGCCCTGGAGTCGCGGGAGAGCACCGAGTTCTGGCGCGACCGGCTGGCCGAGCCGCCGGACGCCCGCCTGCCGCGCTGGGCACCGGACCGGCCGGTGGTGCCGACCGCCGAACCCGTCGCGGGGGAGCGGCACACCCACGACGCCGACCGCGGTTACGGCTCGCTGGTGACCCCGCTGCCCGCGGACCTGCCGCCGAGGCTGCGCGAGCTGGCGCGGGCGTGCCGGGTGCCGGTGAAGGCCGTGCTGCTGGCGGCGCACGTGAAGGCGATGGGGCTGGTCACCGGGTCGGCGGACGTCGTGGTCGGGCTGACCGCCAACGGCAGGCTGGAGGAGGAGGGCGGCGCCGACGTGTGCGGCCTGTTCGTCAACACCCTGCCGCTCCGCGTCCGGATGCCGAACGGCAGTTGGCGCGACCTGGTCCGCGCCGTCTTCGACGCCGAGAACGACCTGCTGCCGCACCGTCGCTACCCCATGGGCGCGTTGCAGCGCGACCTCGGCGGCACACCGCTGTTCGAGACCAACTTCGTCTACACCGACTTCCGGCAGATCCCGGCCGAGGACGACGACGTGCCCGCGGGCGACGTGGCGCGCACGCACTTCGCGCTGGTCGCCGCGTTCGTCCGGCAGGCAGGCGGCGAAGGCCTGAACCTGGAGGTCGAGTACGACGCGCGGGCGCTGCCCGCCGCCCAGGTCGCCCTCCTCCGCGGGTACCACCTGAGGGCGCTGGCCGAGATGGTGGCCGACCCGGACGCCGCGCACCGGTGGGTGTCGCTGCTCGGCGCGGACGAGCGCGCGGTGCTGGAGTCGTGGAACGCCACGGCGGGCGAGGTCCCGTCCACGCCGGTGCACCGGATGGTCGAGGCACGGGTGGTGGCCTCACCGGACGCCGTCGCCGTGGTCTGCGGCGCGGAATCGGTGACGTACCGCGAGTTGAACGCGCGGGCGAACCGCTTGGCGCGCAGGCTGCGCGACCTCGGCATCGGCCCGGACATCGCGGTCGGTGTCTGCGTGGAGCGGTCCGTCGAGCTGGTCGTCGGCTGGCTGGCGGTCCTGAAGGCGGGCGGCCTCTACGTCCCCCTGGACCCCGCCTTCCCCGCGTCCCGGCTGGGGTACATGCTCGACCGGTCCGCGGCCCCGCTGGTGCTCACCACCGGGGACACCGCCGGCGCCGTCCCCGAAGGGCCCTGGCGGGTGCTGTCGGTGGACGAGCCGCTGTCCGGTGACGACGAGGACCTCGACGGTGGCGCGGGCCCGGACAACGGCTGCTACGTGATCTTCACGTCGGGCTCCACGGGACGGCCCAAGGGCGTCGTGACCCGGCACCGCAACGTCACCGAGTTGCTGCACGGCACCGACGCCGTGACCCTGCGGCCGGACGACACGCTGCTCCAGATCGCCTCGGCCGCCTTCGACGTGTCGACGTTCGAGGTGTGGGCGCCGCTGGTGGGCGGCGCCCGGCTGGTGGTGGCACCACGGGTCCGGTACGGGCCGCAGGAGGTCGCCGAGTGGGTCACCGGGTTCGACGTGACGGTGCTGCACGCCACGGCGTCGCTGTTCGCCCTGTTGGTGGACCACGAGCCGCGGCTGTTCGACGGCCTGCGCCGGGTCCTGACCGGCAGCGAGACGGTGTCGCCCGCGCACGTGGCGCGGATCCTGGAGCGCTGCCCGGACCTGGAGGTCGTCAACGGCTGGGGGCCGACCGAGACCACGACGTTCTCGGTGTGCGGCTCGTTCCGGCGCGGTGACGTTCCGGCGGGCCCGCTGCCGCTGGGCGTCCCGCTGGTCAACACCGAGGTGTGGGTGCTCGACGCCGCGGGCCAACCCGTGCCGGTGGGGACGTCGGGCGAGCTGTGCGTGTCCGGACCGTGCCTCGCGCGCGGCTACCTCGGTCAGCCGGGGCTGACGGCGGAGCGCTTCCTGCCGCACCCGTTCCGGGCGGGGGAACGCCTGTACCGCACCGGCGACCTGGGTCGCTGGTCGGCCGACGGCCTGGTGGAGTTCCTCGGCCGGGTGGACCACATGGTCAAGGTGCGCGGGTACCGCGTCGAGCTGGGCGAGGTCGAGGCCGCGCTGCGCGACCACCCGTCCCTGCGGGACTGCGTCGTGGTGACCCGGCCGAACTCGTCGGCGGGCGTCGACCTGGTGGCCTACCTCGTCGCGGACGGGGGAGTCCCGTCGACCGGTGAGGTGCGGGCCTGGCTGGGGGAGCGGCTGCCGGGCTACATGGTGCCGCGGCTGTTCGTGTTCCTGGACGTCCTGCCGCTCACGTCGAACGCGAAGGTGGACCGGCGGGCGCTGCCCGATCCGGACGAGGCGCGGCCGGACGTGGCGCGGGAGTTCGTGCCGCCGGTCGGTGTGGTCGAGGAGTTGCTGGCCGGGATCTGGTCGCAGGTGCTCGGCGTCGACCGGGTCGGCAGGCACGACGACTTCTTCGACCTGGGCGGGGACTCGATCCGCAGCATCCAGGTGCTCGGCGAGGTCAGGGAGGCAGGACTGGCCGCGAGCCTGGCGACGATGCTCGCGAACCCGACGCCCGCCGGACTCGCCGCCGCGCTGGAGGATTTCGAGGCCGCCACGCGGTCCGAGCCGTTCTCGGTGCAGGCCGAAGCCGACCGCGCGCTGCTGCCGGACGGGCTGGAGGACGCCTACCCGATGGCGGAGCTCCAGGTCGGCATGGTCTACGAGATGGAGCGCGACCCGGAGCGCAAGCCGTACCACAACGTGCACACCCTGCGACTGACCGGAGCGTTCGACGAGACCCGCTTCCGCGGCGCGCTCGCGCTGGTCACCGCGCGGCACCCCGTCCTGCGGACCTCCTTCGACATGAGCCGCTTCAGCGTGCCGACGCAGCTTGTGCACCCGACGGCCGAGATCCCGCTGACCGTCGTCGACCTGCGCGGGACGCGGGACGCCCGCGCGGTCGTGGACGAGCACCTGGACGCCGAGCGGCGGACGTCGTTGGACCTGGCCGCGGCACCGCTGTGCCGGATGACCGTGCACGTGCTGTCCGACAACGCCTTCCAGTGGACCGTCACCGAGCACCACGCCATCCTGGACGGCTGGAGCCTGACCTCCACCCTCGCCGAGATCAGCACGACCTACGACGGTCTCCTGGCCGGGCACGACGTCCGGCCCGCCCCGCTCCGCTCGTCCTACCGCGACTTCATCGCCGCCGAGCGCGCGGCCCTGGCCTCGCCGGAGAGCGGGCGGTACTGGCGCGATCGCCTGGCGGGCACCGACGGGAGCCCGCTGCCCCGCTGGTCGGTGGGGTCGGACGGGCTCGGGGACGCGGTTCCCGGCGAGCGCCACGACCGCGACGAGCAACTGGGCCACGGCTCGCTCGTCACGACGCTGCCCGCCGAACTGCGCTCTGACGTCGAGGCGTTCGCGCGCCGCGCCGGTGTCCCGTTCAAGACCGCCGTGCTCACGGCGCACCTCCGGGTGCTCTCCGCCGTCACCGGTGGCGGCGACGTGACGACCGGTCTCTCGTTCCACGGACGCCTGGAGGAGGCGGACGGCGCCGAGGTGCGCGGGCTGTTCCTCAACACCCTGCCGTTCCGGGTCGCGCTCCCGGACGGGAGCTGGCAGGACCTGGCCCGCGCGGTCTTCGAGGCCGAGCGGGACGTGCTGCCGCACCGCCGCTACCCGATGGCCGCCCTCCAGCGCGAACTCGGCGGCACGGCCCTGTTCGACGTCGGGTTCGTCTACAACGACTTCCACCAGTTCGGCCGACTGGCCGACGGCGACGGCTCGTGGCACCTGGACTCCGCGGACCAGGGGTCGTCCGGGTCCGCCCGCACCAGCTTCCCGCTGCTCGTCTCGGTCAGCCGGGAAGCCGGCACCGACGGGCTGCGCCTGGAACTGGAGTACGACACCCGCAAGGTGGCCCGCGAACAGGCGGTCCTGCTGCGCGACTACCACCTGCGCGCGCTCCAGGCCATGATCGCCGCTCCCTCCTCGTCGCACACGACGTCCACGCTGGTCCCGAGCCGCGAGGCGAGGCGGGTGGCGGAGTGGTCGCGCGCGGCGGTCGAGGTGTCCGGCGCGGCGACCGTCCACGACCTGGTGTCGGCGGCGGCCTCGGCGCGGCCCGACGCGGTGGCGTTGACCGGCGACGGCGTCTCGCTGACCTACCGGGAGCTGATGGACCGCGCGGACCTGGTGGCACACCGGTTGCGGCGCCACGGCGTCGGTCCCGAGGTGTGCGTCGGGGTGTACCTGGAGCGGTCGTGGGAGACCGTGGTGGCGTGCCTCGCCGTGCTGCGCGCCGGAGGCGTGTACGTGCCGCTGGACACGGCCTTCCCGGCGGACCGCCTGGAGTTCATGCTGCGGGACGTCGGAGCGCCGCTGGTCGTGGTGCACGCGACGACGACGGCCACCGTCCCGAGTGGACCGTGGGACCTGGTCGACCTCGACGACCCGGCGGAGGCCGGGGACGCCGAACTCCCGGCCGTCCACCCGGACCACGGCTGCTACGTGATCTTCACGTCGGGGTCGACCGGTCGTCCGAAGGGGACGACGGTCACGCACCGGAACGTGGTGCGGTTGATCCGCGGGGTGCGCGAGCGCTTGCCCTTCGGGCAGGACGACGTGTGGACCCTGTTCCACAGCTTCGCGTTCGACTTCTCGGTCTGGGAGATGTGGGGCGCG
>DATMCA010001865.1:0-7536 GCA_035559015.1 Umezawaea sp.
CGAGGATGAGTTCGGCGAAGGTGGCCATGGCTTCGTCGAGTTGGCCGCCGATGCGGAGTTCGGATTCCTGGTTGCTCTTGCGGACCAGGGAGGTGAGGGACTCCACGTCCGGGCGTGCCGCGACCGTGCCCTCGACCTTGACGAGGCCCTGCTCGACCACGCCGGAGAGTTCGCCCAGGCGGGCGGTGAAGTCGTCCTCGACCGCGTCCAGGCGGTTGGTCATGGTGTCCAGGCGGGACGTGACCTGCTCCAGGCGCTGGGCCAGCGCCTCCAGGCGGTCGGTCGCGTCGACCTGGTCGCGGGTCTCCTCAAGGGCGGTGTGCAGCGCCTCGCGGGCCTCGTCGAGCTTGCCGTTGACGGTGCTGCGGGTGTCCGCGAGGGACGAGTGCAGGGAGTCGCGGGTTTCCGTGAGCGACGAGTGGAGGCCGTCGCGGGTGGAGTTGAGGTTGTCGCGGTTCTCGTCGAGGCGACCGTGGAGGGCGTTGGCGGAGTCCGTGAGGGACTTCTGGAGGCCTTCGCGGGTGCCGTCGAGGTGCTCGTGCACGCCCTCGTCGACCTCGTCCAGACGGCCGCGCAGGGAGGCTTCGAGGGCCTCGACGCGCTCGCGCAGGGGACCGGTGACGAGAGCGGGGAGCTGCTCCGTCTTGCCGTCCTGCTTGTCGAGGTGGCCGTCGAGGTCGTCGATGCGCTTGTGGATGTGCGCGAGCTTGTCCTCCAGGCCGTCCATGCGGCCCGCGACGCCCTCGAAGCGGCCCGCGACACCGTCCAGGCGGCCGTCGAGCTGCGCGAACGGCTTGGCGAGCTTGTCCACCAGGCCGTCCACGGCCCGGCTGATGCCCTGGACGGCGGTGTCCTGCGCCTCCAGCTTGGAAAGTGCCTCGTCCAGACGCTCGGCCAGCACGCTGACCTCGGTCCGGTCGGGCAGCTCGGACAGACGCTTGCGAACGGAACCCAGCGATTCGAGCGGAGACATCCGCGCGTGGATCTCGTCCAGAGCATCGAAGATCTGCTGCTGCTCGCTCTCACGGATCTCCGCGGCGCGCGTGAGCATGTTGCGCATCCGGTCGAAGGACATCGTGGAGCTGGTGTTCTCGGTCACGGCTGAATGCCTTCGTCCAGGGGAGGGGGAGACTTCCGGGAGCCTATCCAGGTTGGGGGTCGAGTTTGTACCACCCCCCGGCCTGGATTGCCCGGTTTCAGGGAGTGACTACTCCATTCGAGTTAACGACCTGGAGGCTACTCGATGGTAGCCCAGGGGAAGCAGACCACTCCTGCACGTGATTCGCGACCGTGTGAGTGACTAAAGCCCGATTCTCGATCGCGTTCCGTAGCGCATCACGAGTGCACAACGTCTTGCCGGCACACGACCGGGTAGTTTCGGGCGATCAAGGTAACGCGAGATTTGATCATAGGGCCCACAAGATCGTTTGCGGCGCTGATCGCACGGCGTGTCGCCAGGTATAACGTGTCCGCCATGTCGACTCCCCTTGCCCTGGAGGCCATCCGCAGCGCGCCCAAGGTGCTGCTGCACGACCACCTGGACGGTGGCCTCCGTCCCCAGACGGTGATCGAGCTCGCCGAGGCGTCCGGCCACCCCGGACTGCCCACGACCGACGCCGCGCAGCTCGGTGACTGGTTCCGCGAGAACGCCGACTCCGGCTCGCTCGTCCGCTACCTCGAAGGCTTCGCGCACACCTGCGGCGTCATGCAGGACGAGGCCGCGCTGGTGCGGGTCGCCGCCGAGGCCGCCGAGGACCTGGCGGCGGACGGCGTCGTCTACGCCGAGGTCCGCTACGCCCCCGAGCTGTTCACCGAGCGCGGGATGGCCCTCGAACAGATCGTGGAGGCCATCCAGGAGGGCTTCCGCCAGGGCGAGCGCAACGCCGCCGCCGCGGGCAAGCGGATCCGCGTCGGCACGCTGCTGTGCGCGATGCGCCAGAACGACGGCTGGCTGCCCTACGCCGAGCTGGCCGTGAAGTACCGCGACGCGGGTGTCGTCGGCTTCGACATCGCCGGTCCCGAGGCGGGTTTCGAGCCCGCCCGCGGCCTGGAGGCGTTCGAGTACCTGCGCAAGGAGAACGCGCACTTCACGATCCACGCCGGTGAGGCCGCGGGCGTCGAGTCCGTGTGGGAGGCCGTGCAGGTCTGCGGCGCCGAGCGCCTCGGCCACGGCGTCCGGATCGTCGAGGACGTCAAGTTCGACGGCGAGCACGCCGAGCTGGGCCGGGTCGCGAGCTACGTGCGCGACCGGCGGATCGCGCTGGAGGTGGCGCCGACGTCGAACCTGCACACCGGCATCGCCAAGACGCACGCCGAGCACCCGTTCGACAAGCTGTACAAGGCCGGCCTGCGGGTCACCGTCAACACGGACAACCGGCTGATGAGCCAGTGCTCCGCGTCCGGGGAGAACGCCGCGCTGGTCGAGGCGTTCGGCTACGGCTGGGACGACCTGGAGACGTTCGCGATCAACGCGATGAAGTCCGCGTTCATCCCGTTCGGCGAGCGCAACGCGATCATCGACGACGTGATCGTCCCCGGTTACGCCGCCCTGAAGGCCTGACCACGGCAGCGAAAAGGGCCCCCGCCGACCTGGCGGGGGCCCTTTCGACGTGGGACTAGTGGATGTTCAGCCGGTCCTCGAACCCGGCGGACAGCGCGCGCCACGACGTGACCTCGGCCTCGAACGGCGCGCTGGGCGCGAGCCGCGTGGGGTCGGGCTTGAGCACGTAGGACACCAGCCAGCCGAGGCTCTCGGACTTGTTCAGCGCGAGCTTCACGCTGTCGTCGTGCGCCCACTCGGCGGCGTCCTCGAACAGCTCCACCGCGAGGTCGAGCTGCGTCGGGTCGACCGAGTCCGGGCCGTCGGCGATGTCCTCGTCCAAGCCGGTCAGCACGTAGACGTTGTCCGGGTCGACGTCGACCTCCAGGTCGCCGCCGGTCGCCTTGACGACGATCTCCTGGTACGTCGACACCTCGGCGAGGTCGTTGTCCTCGGCCTCGACCAGGAAGCGCGAGAGCGCGCGCGGCGACGTGAACGCGTCGATGCGGCCCTTGCGGCCCAGGAACACCGGCTGGTCGTCCAGGTAGCAGCGCAGCGTGTAGTACTCGCCCTGGCCGGTGATGACCTTGATCGGGTCGATGCCGACCTCGGCCCAGAACCCGGTCGGCTCGGCCTCGTCGTCCTCGTCCGCGTCGTCGTCCTCGGCCTCCGCGGCGGCCTGCGCCTCCTGGAGGATCGCGAGTTCCTTCTGGGCCCCGGCGAGCACGTTCTCGTCCACGTCCGGCGTCGTCACGACGCTGTCGATGGCGTCCAGCACGTCATCCCACTTCTCGGCGATGACCTCGGACAGCTCGGTCCACAGCGCGGTGCCCTCGCGGCCGCTGAACGGCAGCGTGCCCTGCGGCAGGAGCGAGAAGCCCTCCGCCGAGTCCAGCACCTCGTGCACCTTCTCCAGGTCGCACACGTCCGCGAGCGAGCGCACGATCGCGATGACGTCGGCCAGCTCGCCGATCACCCACGTGTCGGGGTCGTCCGCGACCAGCTCGGGCACGCCGACCAGGTCGAACTGGTGGTTCTCGTCCGGCGAGAGGTCGCCGACCGACAGCGCGGGTACCGAGTGCCACGCCGGGTGGTCGGCCAGGTCGTGCTCCTCGACCTTGCGGACGAACGCCGCGAGGTGGGCGGCGTCGGGGAACGCGTACAGGTCCTCCTCGTGCCCGAGGAAGGCCTCCCACTCCTCACCCTCTTCACGCCAGCGGGGAGCCCACAGCGTGACCAGGTCCCCCTGGGTCAGCCCCAGTTCGATAGGGACGATGTCCTGCGCCATCAGACCTCCAGGTCACACCATGCCGTGCGGATGCGCGGCAAAGCCTACGGGGTGGATCAACGGCGGAAACCGCCGGTGCCGAACGGATCCGCGAAGTACGCGTCGTCATCGTCGTCCACCGGCGGGCGCGGCCTGCGGCCGGGCTGGGCTGGTGGCGGCGGGGTTGGTGCGAACGGTGGAGCGGGCTGCTCCTCGACGGGCGGCTCGACGGGCGGCTCGATGGTCCCGCCGAACGGCCTCCGGTCCTCGGGGCGTTCCTCGCCGTAGGACGACTGACCGCCGTAAGAGGGTTGGCCGCCGTAGGACTGATCGCCGTAGGAGGGCTGACCGCCGGGCGTGCCCCCGCCGTAGGACGGTGGGCCGGGCTGCGGGGTGCCGCCGTACGGCGGGGCGGGTGGTGGGTCGACGGTGAAGCCGGCCGTGCCCGAGCCGCCGTAGGTCCGCGAGGTCCGGTGCCGCGGTGCTCCGGTGTGCGGTGCTCCGGTGTAGGGCGCCTGACCGGCGGCGTCGGCCGCTGTGCGGAACGGCGGTGGGCCGGCGAAGCCCTCGATGGCGATGGCCATGCTGTCGCCCAGCGACTTGGCGAGTTCGTTGTACCCGCGCTGCACGGCGGCGTCCGTGGCCAGGCGCACGGTCTCGACCACGAGTTGCCCCACGGCGCGGGGACCCGCCCCGAGGGCGTGCGGGTGCAGCCGCAGCCACTTCAGCTCGCCGGTCGCGGTGGCCGTGGCGATCGCCATCCGGCTCGGGTGCTCGGCCGTGCCGGTGGAACCCGCCATCACCTCGGCCAGGTGCTCGGTCGCCTGCCTGCGCTCCTCGGCCCTGTCCACCTCGTTCACCGGGCGTTCCCGTCGGGCCGGAAGCCGAGTTCCGCGAGTCCGTCGGCGGTGCCGGGGTCCACGACGCGACCCAGCGAGCGGTGCAGGCGGGCGCCCGCGTCACGGGCGGCGCGCGCGGCGACGCGGACTATCTCGTCCGCCAGCGCGTCCGGGCCCATGCGCAGCGCGCCGGGTTCGATGCGGATCTCCTGCGGCGGGGCGCCGGGCGGGGTGATCACGGTGACGGCGCCGTCCGCCGAGGTCGCCTGACCCAGCACCGGACCGCCGCGGGCCAGGTGGTCCGCGACGCGCTGCTCGGTCTCCGCCACCCGGCGGTTCGCGCGGTCGATCTCCGTGCCGACCTGGTCGTCGAGATCACTCACGTGCCCACCCCCTCTCCGATCAGTCTGCCGGAATCGCGGCCACTACGTTGGTCGCGTGGTCGTGCTCCGGTCGGTTCTGCTGTTCGTGCTCGCCGCCGTCGCGGAGATCGGGGGAGCCTGGCTGGTCTGGCAGGGCGTCCGCGAACACCGCGGCTGGCTGTGGATCGGCGGCGGGGTGGTCGCGCTCGGCCTGTACGGCTTCGTCGCGACGCTCCAGCCGGACGCCCACTTCGGCCGGATCCTCGCCGCGTACGGCGGGGTGTTCGTCGCCGGGTCGCTCGTGTGGGGCGCGGTCGTCGACGGCTACCGGCCGGACCGGTGGGACGTCACCGGCGCCCTGGTCTGCCTGCTCGGCGTGGCGCTGATCATGTACGCCCCGCGCTGATCAGGCCGTCGGTCGGTAGAAGCCGTAGAACTCCATGCCGCTGTTGCTGGTCCGCAGGTTGCCGACCTGGACGGGGTCGCCCGCCTCGACGATCTGGCCGTTGCCGATCACCATCGCCACGTGGCCGCTCCACACCACGAGGTCACCCGGCAGCAGCTGGTCGGCGGGCACCGAGGCGCCCATCGCCTGCGACGACGCGGGCCGCGGCAGGTCGAACCCGGCGCCCGCGTAGGCCCACTGGGTCAGACCGCTGCAGTCCGTGCCCTGCGGCGGGTTCGCCCCGCCCCACACGTACGGCGTGCCGAGCGCGGACAGCGCGTTGCGCACGGCCGCGGCGGCCTGCTCGTTCGGCGCCTCGGCGCTGCTGCCGTCCGGCAGGTTCACGCCGACGCCCGAGCCCGGCTGCGGCGGGATCGCGACCGGCAGCCGCGGTCCGGTGCCGCCTCCACCACCACCCCCGCCTCCGCCGCCCCCTCCTCCACCGCCGCCTCCGGTGCCGCCACCACCCGACCCGCTGCCGCCGCCGTTCGAGCCCGCCGACGGCGGCGCGGCCGGGTCGTGGCCGGTGCTCGTGCTCGCGCTGGACGCGGTCGTCGTGGCCTCGCTCAGCTCGATGCCGATCGGCTCGGCCAACGCCTTCAGCGCGCCCGTGTCGGGCTTCTCCAGCCCGTTCAGCTGCGCCACGGCCGCGGTGAGCGCGTCGCGCACCTTCTGGAGCTCACCGGCCGAGCGGGCCTCGTACTTGTGCGCCTCGTTCGCGATCGCCGCGGCCACGCCGATCGCCGCGCCCGGACCGCCGAAGAGGCCCGCGCCGACCGCCGCCGCCAGTCGCGGGGTCGCGTAGGAGATGAACTCGTCGATCACGCCCTGGATGGCCGTGCGGCCGGTCGTCACCGCGCTCACGGCGTTGGTGGCGGCGGTCTGCGCGGTGGTGCAGTTGCGCGCCACCGCCTGCACGCCGCCGGACAGCGTCGCCACCCGCGACTGGAAGGTGTTGGCCTTGTCGCCGTACCAGGTGCCGAGCACCGCGTTGGCGGCCCCGGTGTGCCGACCGTCGATGTCGGTCAGCGCGGTGCTCGCCCTGGTGAAGGCGTCCGCGGCGCGCGTCGCGCCACCGGTGTCGCCCTCCAGCTTGGCGAGGTGGTCCCGCATCGGCTGGACCAGCGATGAGATGAACCCCGCAACGTCGACCACGAACCCGTTCCCCTTGTTCAGACCTGGTAGCTGCGCTTGATGTCGTCCTTGGCCTGCGCCTGCTGCTCGGTGTAGGCGGTGCCCGCGTTCGCCACCGCCGTCGCGAAGCCGGACAAGCCCGTCGCCGCCGCGGCGACGGCCTCCAGCTGGGCCTTCGCGGCCTGCTGGAACGCCGCCGCCAGGCCGACCTCGCCGCCGAGCTTGCCGAACGCGTCGGCGGGCAGCGAGTCGACGCCGGTGAGCGTCGACGTGCCCACGGCGCCCAGTTCGGTGCCCAGTCCCGCCGCGGTCGTGCCGAACGACGCCAGCGCGTCGGTGTCGACGCCGAAAGCCTTCTCCACCACGGTCCCACCCCCTCCTGAAGAACTTCGACGGAGCCGCCCTCCCCGGCGTTCCCCGACCCCTCTCCGGGAATCGTGCACCATCCGCGGCGGCGCCGTGTGGGCTTTCGACCAGCCCGTACGCCCTGATCGTGCCCCGATGGGCGGTACCACGTGCGGCGGCGCCCCTTGATCATGGACACGTGGGTGTATTGGTGCACTGGAAGCGGATAGTGGACTGGCTCGGAGAGCACGCCCCGGTTACCGGTTCCGAGTTGCGCTCAGGCGAGGACCCGGCCGCGGTGCAGGCGCTCTCGCAGGAAACAGGACTCGTTCCACCGGAGGAGCTCCGGACGTGGTGGTCGGTGTGCGGCGGCACGGAGAACCTGGCGTTCGCCGAGGTGCTCCCGCCGTTCTACACGCCGATCGGACCGACCGACGCGCTGCGGTCCTGGCGGCTGAAACGCGGCTTCTGGCCGTCCGAACTCGACACCGAGGCGGGCACGCCGACCACCGGGTTTCACCCGTTGTGGTTACCGATCGCGTTCGACGGCTGCGGCGACGCGCTGGCCGTCGACATGCGACCCGGTGTGCTGTCCGGCTGCGTCG
>DATMCA010001866.1:0-2059 GCA_035559015.1 Umezawaea sp.
GGTGCTGGCCGATTCACCCTTAGCGTGCATCCGCTGCGCGAGAGCGGGTTTCGACTTATCGAGCACCTTAGGTCGGCCGATCTGCTGTCCGCGCGCCCGACGTGGCGCGCGTGCCGCCGCGGGCGTTCGCCGCGAGGCCAAGTCCGAGGCTGCTGCCCGCATTGTGTCGGGAGACGTGCGGCGCGGTCGCGGTCTCGTCGCGTCCCCATGGCGTGATCAACGTCCGGGCACGGCGCGGGGATACTCCATCCTTTCGGCGGTGCGCTCGGCCAGATCACGGCCGAACTCGCGCTCGACGAGCCAGAGCGCGAGATCAATCCCGCTCGTAACGCCGCCGCTGGTTACCAAATCACCGTCGTCGACCACTCGGTCCTTCACCAGCGTCGCCCCCGTCGCCTGTAGGTCATCCCACGCCGTGTGATGTGTTGCAGCCCGTCGGCTTCCAATGATTCCGGCGTGTGCGAGCAACATCGTCCCCGTACAGACGCGAGGTTGTCCCGGTCTTCGTGGAACTTGAGGTGGCGGTCCCTCACCTGAGGCCTGCCGGATGGTAGGTCTTTCGGGTGAACCGCCAAGTACACCTCGAAGAAGGAGTAAGGGACCGCCATGAAGACACTACCTACTGTTCGCCTGGCCGACGCGTCGCACGCCGCGGGCTTGCCCGATCTGCCAGAGGAGATCCAGCTGGCAATGAGCGATATCGCCGGCGCCGCGCGGGAGGGGCTGCTGGCGATGAGCGTGGCCGCCGGGATGGCGGTGATGCAGGCGATGTTTGAGGCCGAGATCGCCGAGGTGGCCGGGCCGAAGGGCAAGCACTACCGGAACCGGACCGCGGTGCGCCACGGCAGCGGGCGCGGCTCGGTGACCCTCGGCGGGCGTCGGGTGCCGGTGAGCCGGCCGCGGGCACGCACTCTGGATGGGCGCGAGGTGCCGCTGAGCAGCTACACGCACTTCGCCGCCGATGACCTGCTGACCGAGGTGGTGATGGAGCGGATGCTGGCCGGGGTGGCCACTCGCCGACACGCCCGCATTGCGGAGCCGGTGGGCGCCCAGGTCGGCGAGGAGGCGAAATCGACTAGCCGCTCGGCGATTTCGCGCCGGTTCATCCGCCAGACCGAGACCGCGCTGGCCGAGCTGATGAGCCGCGACCTAAGCGAGCTGGACATCAAGGTGCTTATGTTGGATGGGGAGCACCTGGCCGAGCGGTGCGTCGTCGTGGCGCTGGCGATCACCGCCGACGGCACGAAGGTTCCGGTCGGGCTTTGGGACGGTTCCACGGAGAACAAGACCGTGGTCCGCTCGCTGCTGGCCGACCTCGTCGCGCGCGGCCTGGCCGTCGACGATGGGCTGCTGGTGGTCATCGACGGCGCCAAGGCCCTGTCGGCGGCGGTGCGCGAGGTGTTCGGCGCCAAGGCGGCGATCCAACGATGTACCTTGCACAAGCGGCGCAACCTAGCCGATCACCTGCCCGATAAGGAGCAGGCGTGGGTGGACGCCAAGCTAGTCAAAGCGTTCGCCCACCCCGACCCCGACGCAGGGCTGCGCAATGCCAAACACCTTGCCGCATAACTGGATAAGAAATATCCCAGCGCAGCTGCCAGCCTGCGCGAGGGGCTGGAGGAGATGTTTACCGTCGCCCGCCTCGGCATCGACGGCCGCCTCGCCACGACGCTGACCACGTCCAACCCGGTCGAGTCGATGATTTCCATCGCGAGGGCCACCAACCGCAACGTCACCCGCTGGCGCGACGGGCAGATGGTGCTGCGCTGGACCGCGGCCGGAATGCTCAACGCCGAACGATCCTTCCGCCGCATCAAGGGCCACAAACAAATGCCCCAACTCGTCACGGCCCTGCACCTACACGCCCGCCCCAAAACCGCCGAAGACACCGACACCGTCGGTGCCGCCGCCTAGAGTTCACCGTGGATCGTCACCCAAATTCCACGCGACTCGGGACACGCTCGGCGCGCGATGCTCTGCGCCTTGGTGCCGGCGTTCGGTCCCTTTTGGCGGTCGATGTCGACAAAGGCAGTAAACAGGTCCGGATGCATCACCGTCA
>DATMCA010001867.1:0-2957 GCA_035559015.1 Umezawaea sp.
CGTTGGACGCCGCCAGCACCCGGCCGTCGCACGGCAGCGCGGACGCCACGGCCCACATGTCGTCGGCGAGCCGGTCGTCGAGGTCGGGCAGCAGTTCCGCCAACACCCGCCCCGCGCCGTCCCGCCGAGCGGCCAGCGCCGCGGCCGGGGACGCCAGGTCCCACACGGCGGGCAGCGCGCGTGCGGTCATGGCGGGGGCGAACCCGTAGAACGAGGCCCGCACCGGCGCTTCGCCCACCGGGCCCAGCGGAGCCGCCCGCTGCGCGAAGTAGCCGCGCCAGAAACCGCGCAGCCCCACCGCTTGCAACGCCGCCAGGGCCGTCGGGTGGAAGTAGACGAGCGCGTGCACCGACTCGTACCTCGCCCAGAGGTCACGGGCGAGCGCTCGACCTTCGTCGTTCGTCACGGGGTCGATGATGCCCCATCGGCCTGGAGCGCCCGCAAGGCGGCGAGGGCCTGGCCGCGCAACCAGACGTGCGCGTGGTCGCCGTCGTAGCGCTGGTGCCAGGCCAGGTACAGCGGCACGGTGGGCATCTCCACCGGCAGCGGCAGCGCGGTGAGCCCGAGGTCGGTGATCAGCGGCCTGCTCGCGCGCTCGGCGACGACGGTGAGGAAGTCGCTCCCTCGCACGAGCTGCATCGCCGCGAGGGTGGTGGGGGCCGCCGCCACGACCTCGCGGCGCAGCCCCAGGTCCTCCAGCACGTCGTCCACCGGATCCCGCAGCCTGCCGCGCCTCGACACGGTGATGTGCCCGGCGGTCGCGTACCGCTCCGGGGTGAGCGGCCCGGTGGTCAGCGGGTGGTCGGCGCGCAGCAGGACGACGAGGTCGTCCCGGCCGACGAGTTCGCGGCTGATCTCGGGCAGTTCGGGCTCGTGGGAACTCGTCTCCAGGTCGACGTGGCCGCGCCGCAGGTCGTCGGTGTCGGAGGTGGTCTCGACCAGGAACCGCAGACGCACGCCCGGTGCCTGGGCCCGCACGGTCGCGAGGAGTTCGGCGCCGACCGCCGTCGTGATCGAGTCGTGCCAGCGCAGGGTGAAGACGCGGTCGAGCGTGGCGAGGTCGACCGCGCGCTCGGGTGACAGCACGGCCTGGACCTGGTGGACGAGCGCGTGCACCTGCTCGCGGATGGCCGTCGCGTGCGGCGTCGGGGTCATGGTCCGGCCGGTGCGCACCAGGATCTGGTCCCCGGTCGCGCGCCGGATGCGCCCGAGCGTGCGGCTCATCGCGGGCGCTGACAGGTGCAGCCGGTCGGCCGCGCCTGTGACGCTGCCCTCCTCCAGCAGCGCGTCCAACGCCGTGAGCAGGTTCAAGTCCAATTGCATGCGGGTAAATCTAGCATGAGCAAGCGTGCACTGGACGTCATGGCTCGTGGTCCATAGGTTCGTGGTGACACCGACGAACGGAACGAGGAAACCCATGTCCCACAACGACACCGAGCTGCTGACCGAGGTCGTCGCCATCGTGGAGGCGGCGGGCGCGCTGCTCCAGAAGCGCTTCACGACCGAACCGCCCACGCTGAACGACTTCGACGAGGTCGTGGCCGCCATCTACGCCAACGACGCGGCGGTCCTGGAGGTCCTGCGCGAGCCGCTGCTCGCGGCCCGACCCGGTTCCGGCTGGGTCGAGGACGAGCTGGAGGGCGGCGCGCTGCCGGCGGGCGAGTGGTGGGTCACCGACCCCGCCGAGGGCAACATCAACCACGTCCACGGCCTGCCCGACTGGGGCGTGACCGCCACGCTCGTCCGCGACAACCGCCCGGTGCTCACGGTCGTGCACCTCCCGCTGCTGGGCACCACGTACACCGCCGTCGAGGGCGGAGGAGCCCACCAGGACGGCGTTCCGCTGCGCCCGTCGGCGAAGACCTCGCTGGAGGGCGCGCTGGTCGGCACCGGTCAGGCACGACCGGGGGAGAGCGTCGAGACGTTCCGCCACATCGGCGACTCGGTGACCGCGATGCTGGTCGCGGGCAGCGTCCTGCGCGTCTCGGTGCCCGCGACGCTCCAGCTCATCCAGGTGGCGGCAGGCCGCATGGACGCCTTCTGGCAGTACAGCGACGTCCGGTCCGGCCTCGTCGCGGGCGCGCTGCTGGTGACCGAGGCGGGCGGTGTGCTCACGGACGTCCAGGGCGTGCCGTGGACCGTCGGCAGCACCGACCTGCTGGCCGCCGCCCCCGGCGTCCACGGCCCGGCCGTCGAAGCGCTGTCCACCGTGGTGACCTCGTGAACATCACCGTCCTCGCCGCGTCCGGGGCCACGGGCCTCGAACTCACCCGCCAGGCCCTCGACCGCGGCCACGTCGTCACCGCCGTCGCCCGCACCCCGAGCCGCGTCAGCGTGCCGGACTCCGACCGGCTCACCCGCGTGGCCGCCGACGTCCACGACCCGGACTCCCTCGCGCGGGTGTTCCCGGAGGGCACGACCGTCCTGTCCGGACTGGGCATCGCCAAGGGCGAGCCACCGGGCGTGCTCACCGCGGGCGCGAAGGCCGTCGTCCACGCGGGACCGGAGCGGATCATCTGGCTGGGCGCGTTCGGCACGGGCGTCTCGGCCGACGCCGCGGGGCCGTTCACCAGGACGCTGGTGCGCCTGCTCCTCAAGTCCGAGCTGGACGACAAGGTGACCGCCGACCGGACCGTGCTGGCCGCGGGCGGCACGGTGTTCCACGCGGGTCCGCTGTCCACCGGCCCGCTGAGCACCACCCGCCGCACCCTGGCCCTGGCCGACGCGCCGAGGCACCTGTTCCCGGCCCGCGTCAGCCGCGCGACCGTCGCCGCGGCCATGCTCGACGAAGCGGAGAACCGCGCCCACGTCGGCGGCACGGCCATCCCCGTGGAGCGCTGACACCCCGTCAGGAGGAGGGCGGCGCTCCGCCGCCCTCTCCTCCCGGCGGTGTCACTCCGCGAACTGGTCGGTGCCCAGCACCGTGAGCAGGGCGAGCTTCTCGTGGCTCTCGGTGC
>DATMCA010001868.1:0-2969 GCA_035559015.1 Umezawaea sp.
TCCAACACGGAAGCCTGCACCAACACCCCACCGCACGGCACGGCACCACCGAAATCACCGCCGTGTTCACCACCAAACCCCCATCCCCATCCACGACCAACGTCGGATCCCGCAACGGAGGCTCAACCGGCCGGAAATACCACGTCGTCACACCATGCCAAGAAGGCTCCCGAAGCCCTGGGAGCAGCCGAGCCGCCACACTCCCGTCAGTGGCCACCACGACGGCATCGGCATCCACCCGCTCCCCACCCTCCAGATCGACACCGTCGTCCCGCACCCGAACCACCGAAGCCCCCAACCGCACCGCCCCAACGGGCAACCGCGCCGCCAACTGCCGCGGCAGAGCACCCATCCCGGCAGCGGGAATCGCCGCCCCACCACGCGCGAAACTCCGCCACACCAGGTGGAAGAACCGCGAGGACGTGCTCAACGACGACTCCAGGAACACCCCGGACAGGAACGGCCGCAACACCGCGTCAACGCCCCGATCCGACACCCTCCACCGCTTCAGCTCCTCCGCCGTGGTCCGATCGACAGCGCCCATGATCGCCCGATCCGACCCCAACCAGTCCCGCGCCGACACCGCCCCCAACGCGACGAGATCCCGCACCCCCAACACCTGCTGCGCCAACGCCCCCTGCCAGGCGACCGCCCCCATCCGCGGATCGGCGAGCAGGTCGTGCCGCCCACCCTGGTGCACGAACGCCCCGGACCGCAGCGGCCGGAGGTCGAGGGCGTCGAGGTCGAACCGCCGCACCACCTCCGGGTAGGCGGGCAGCAGGATCTGGAACCCGCGGTCCATCCGGACACCGTCCACGACGTCCGTCCGCACCCGCCCACCGACGTCGTCGCCGGCCTCCAGCACCGACACCGACACCCCGTTGCGCGACAACACCTCCGCCGCACTGAGCCCGGCCAGACCAGCCCCCACCACCACGACGTCCACCATGGACCGACGCTAACCGCCCCTCACCGCCACCGCACGACGGCCGATCACCCGGTCAGCGCCACGCGCAGCGCGGCCACGTCGTACCCCGCCCCGGTCAGCAGCGGACCGACGGCTCCGTCGAGCAGGGCCACCACGAGGTCCTCGGTGGCGACCACCCCCGCTCCCCCGTCAGCGGCTCGCAACCGAGCCGCGGTCAGGCCGCGGCGGGCCTCCGCGCCCAACGCCACGGTCTTCCCCAGCGGCACGGCCGGGACCCGCACCACGGGCAACAGGCCGGGCAGGTCGACGCCGTGCGCCCGCAACACCACCGCCGCCCGTCCCGGCAGGCGCTCACCGGACCGCTCCACGAGCCGGTCCAGCGACAGCACCCCCAGCAGCAGGCCGACGGGCTCCGCCTCGGCGCCACCGCGCCGGACGGCCTGCCGCACCGCCTCGGCGGCCACGGCCATCAGCACCGGCGAGCCGTAGCCGGACGACAGCCACCGCATCGAGAGCCTCGCCCGCCCGCCGAACACGCCGGACCTGCGCAGCAGGGCGACGGACGGGTGCTCGGTGGTCTCCTCCCGCGCCGGGTCGACGGCCGCCGCCACGGCGTCGCGGTCGACCCGCCGCACCCGCAGCGCTTCCACTGCCCGGCTGCCCCGCAGGTCCAGCAGGCCGAGCAGCAGGTGCGCAGGCCGGACGGGGTCCGCGCCAGCACGCGCCAACGCACCGCGCACGCACGCCCTCAGCGCCGGGGTGGGCGGAGGAGGTTCGCCGGGACCGCGTTTCCGGGTGGAGAAGTGGGCCTCGCGGAGCGCGGCGGTGACGATCGCGTCGGCCTCCTCGTCCGGGGGCGCGGTCTCGTCGTCCTCGCTGACCCAGTGCGCCGGGTCGAGGGAGGCGATGACGCCCATGAGCTTCCCGGCGTCGCTCAGCCCCGGCGCGAGCGCCCGAGCGGTGGGCGTCCCGGCGTCCAGCATGGCGAACAGCAGGTGCTCGGTGCCGGTCGCCCCGTGCCGCAGCCGGGCCGCGCGGGACTGCGCGCGGGACAGGAGCTTGATCGAGTCGGTGGTGTGCTCGCCTGGGTGCATGGCCTCACGGTAGGAATCGCGACGGCACCACCACGTCTGCCGATCGACCGCCGATCATGGCCGATCGGCCATCGTGGACAGCCGATCGGCTCACCTCCTCCGTGCGAGGATCGACGTCCGGCGAACGCTCGTGGAGGACTCGTGCGGCAGACCCCGCCGTGGTGGATCGGTTGGCGCGAAACCACGTTGGTGCTGGGAATCGTCGCCATCGGCGCGATCCCCGGTGTGCTCGGTGACCACGTGCCGTTGTGGACGGTCGTCCTGGCGTCCGCGGGCGGCGGCGCGCTGGTGGTGCTGCGGGCGCGGTGGCCGTTGGCCTGCCTGCTGGGCACGATCCCGCTCTACGCGCTGCCCTCCCTCGTCCCGATCCTGTGTACGGCCGTCATCGCGTTCACGGCAGGCAGGCGCTCGAAGCCCGCGTGGCGCTTCTGGCTGACCGTGGTGGCCACCGGAGCGGCCGGGTTGGCGCTGTCGCTGCTCACCGAGGAGGAGCGGAGCGGCGAACTGCTCGCCGTCGCGGTGGGCTCTTTCGTGTTCCTGATCGGGATCCCGGCCCTGGCGGGCACCCTGCTGGGCAGCAGGCGACCCATGGTGAGGCTCCTCAAGGAGCGCAACGACTACCTGGAACGCGCGCGGGCGCTGACCGCCGCCCGGGCGCGGGTGGACGAGCGGACGCGCATCGCGGGCGAGATGCACGACCTGCTGGGCCACCGGCTCAGCCTGATCTCGATGCACGCGGGCGCGCTGGAACTCGGCACCGCGGACGCCTCACCCAAGATCAGCGGGCAGGCGCACCTGCTGCGGACCACCGCCGCCACGGCGTTGTCGGAGCTGCGGCAGATCCTGACCGTGCTGGGCGTGTCGTCCGACGGCCTGGACGAGCGCACCGGCACCCGTGCCGACCTGTCCGACCTGGTCGAGGAGTCGCGGCGCGCCGGGGTGGACGT
>DATMCA010001869.1:0-3754 GCA_035559015.1 Umezawaea sp.
GGCTTCACACCGCCTCCTTCACCGGGGCGGCGGTCCGCTGGGGCGCCTTGCCCAGCGCCAGCACGCCGATCACGACCAGCGCCATGCCCGCCGCCACCCACCACTCGCGGCCCGGCGCGATCCGGTCGCCCATCGCGACCACACCGACCACCGAGGCGAGGACCAGCGAGGTGGCGTCCATCGTGGCGACGGCGGAGGTGGCGGACCCGCGTTGCAGGGCGCCGGCCAGCAGCGCCTGGCCGAGGACGGCGGCGAGCACGAGGATCCAGGCCAGCGGCTGCCTCGGCAGCGACGTCAGGTCACCGCCCGCCAGCGCCCGACCGGCGACGGCGACCACGGCGAACGCGATCCCGGCGGGCACGGCGGCCGACACCAGGGCGTTCGGCCTGCCCGAGCGGACGCCGAGCAGGGCGGTCAGCACCAGCACGCCCACCAGCGAGGCGACCATCGTGGGTGTGAGGCCGCGGGCGGTGGAGGACGCGGCGGCCCCGCCGAGCAGGACCATGCCGACGGCCAGCAGGACCAGCACGCCGACCTCCACCGACGTGACCCGCCAGCCGAGGACCAGGACGCCGAACAACGTGGCGAGGCCGATCGCCGAGGCCGATCCGGCCTGCACGAGGTAGAGCGGCAGCGAGCCGCGGGCGAGGAACGCGAGCACGAACCCGGCGACCTGGGCGGTGAAGCCCGCGAGGTACAGGCGGTCCGCGGCGAGCCGGGCGATCAGCCCGAGGTCCGCGCCCGGCCGGTGTTCGGCGCGGCGGGCGGCGGTGCTCTGCGCGACGATGCCACCCGCGTACAGGACCGCGGATGCGACGAGTTCCCAAATGCCGAGCACGTACGACTCCTCTGAGGCGCCACCTGCTCGACCGGTAGTCGTCGAGCCAACGGGGCGGGAGCGTACGTGCCTCCATCGCCGAACACGGTAGAAGGACTGGGCTAGCGTTTTTCTTGCCACACAACGTGAAAGTGCCCCCACTGAAGAGCCACGAACGAGTTAATCGATCACTCGTTCGTGGCTCTCGGGACTCATTTCCGTCCTACCGCGACCGGAGCTTGCGGAGGTCCGCGCGGTGGTGCCACGCGATCAGTCCGCAGAGGACGCCGAGGATGATCGGCGTGATCACGAACGCCGGGTTGTCGAGGATGACGACCTGGGTGAAACCGGCCCCGATCATCAACCCCACCAGGCCGATCGCCGCCAAGGCGACGAGTCTCGGCACCAGCAGGCCGATGCCGCCCGCGAGTTCGAAGAAGCCGATCAGGTATCGGAACCACTGCCCCGCACCGATCTCGGTGAAGATCTCGACGGCGTACGCCTCGCCGAAGAACTTCGGGCCTGCCGAGGCGACCACGAACATCAGGGCGACGAGCACCCTCAGCACCACGAAGGTGATGGACACGGCGCGGCTCTTGGCGGTGGGGAGCGGGGTGGAGGTCATGGTGGTCCGTCCTCTCGGAACTCGGATTGGCTGTTGTGTTGACCGCGACCGTGGCGAAAACTCATCGCATCGACGGCAGTCGGGTCCACGTGCTCGGCTTGACCGGTCAAGCGGACTCCGGAAGGGACGAGAACTCGTGACCACGGCGGACTCCAAGGTCGACCAGGACTTCCTGGACCAGGCCGAACCGATGCGGCGCGAGGTGCTCGCCCACTGCTACCGGATGCTCGGGTCGGTGCACGACGCCGAGGACATGGTGCAGGAGACGTACCTGCGCGCCTGGAAGGCCTACGACCGGTTCGAGGGCCGATCGTCGCTGCGCACGTGGCTCTACCAGATCGCCACGCGCACGTGCCTGACCGCGTTGGAGGGGCGCGGGAAGCGGCCCCTGCCGACCGGCCTCGGCGGCCCGCGGACCGGCCCGGACGACCCGCTGGTCGACCGGCCCGAGGTGCCGTGGCTGGAACCGATCCCGGACGCGGCGCTGACCGCCTCGCCGAACGACCCCGCGTCGATCGTCACCTCGCGCGAGAGCATCCGGCTCGCGCTGGTGGCCGCGCTCCAGTACCTCCCGCCGCGGCAGCGGGCCGTGCTGCTGCTGCGCGACGTCCTGGCGTGGAGGGCGGCCGAGGTCGCCGAACTGCTCGACACGACCACCGCCGCCGTGAACAGCTCGCTGCAACGGGCCCGCGCCCAGCTCGACGAGGTGTCGCCGAGCGAGGACGCCGTGGTCGAACCGACCACCGCCGAGCAGCGCGCACTGCTGGACCGGTACGTGAAGGCGTTCGAGGACAAGGACATCCCGGCGATCGTCGGCCTGTTCACGTCCGACGCGGTCTGGGAGATGCCGCCGTTCGTCGGCTGGTACCAGGGCGGCGAGGACATCGCCCGGCTCATCGACACCCAGTGCCCCGCCGAGGGCCCCGGCGACATGCGGCTCGTGCCGACGGTCGCGAACGGCCAGCCCGCGTTCGGCCTCTACCTGCGCGGCGAGGACGGCGTGCACCGCGCGTTCAACCTGCCCGTGCTCACCCTGTCACCGGCGGGCGTGACGCACGTGGCGTGCTTCTTCGACCTGCGGCTGTTCGAGGTGTTCGGCCTGCCCGCGGTCCTGGACTGACGAGGTCCGTGCGGCGGCCGTGGAGCCGCCGCACGACCGGTCACGGCTGTTCGGCCGCCTGCGCGAGCTGGACGTCGAGGCGTTCGACGATGATCCGGCGGTCGATGTAGACCAGCGCCACCACGGCGGAGATGAACGGGTAGGTCAGGACGCCCGAGAGGAAGCTCGCCACCGACGAGAACAGGTACTGCGACGTCGAGAAGGCGTCCAGACCACCCCTGGCCGCCGATCCGAAGCCGTAGTTCGCGAAGGGCAGCGACAGGACGAGGTTCACGACCCAGCCGATGCCCACGGCGGCCGCCAGGATGCCGAAGGTGCTCCACCACGCGTCCCGCACCAGCGCCTTGGACCGCTGGAACGCCTGGCCGACGGTGAGCCGTTCCAGCACGAGGGCGGGCATGGCGAACGAGAACAGCACGGCGACCCAGATGCCGGGCAGGACGCACAGCACGGCCCCGACCAGGACGGCGAGGCCGAAGAGGATCGACACGCCGAGCAGCCGGAGCAGGTTCGGCCGCAGTTCCACCCAGGCTTCGGCCAGCGTGACGGGTTTGCCGACCACCGCCCGGCTGACGACGATCGTGGCCAGGCCGGTCAGGAACACCTGCCCCAGCACGCCGAGCACCGCCGCGACCGAGGCGCCGATCCCGATCCGCAGCAGCAGCGGCACCACCTCCTCGGGATTCGGCTCCAGGCCCGACTCGAGGATCCGCTGGAACTCGCCGAGCACGGGCAGCATCACGATCAGCCCCAGGACCTGGCTGATCAGCATCACCAGCGCCGTGCTGCCGAGCAGCAGCGCCGGGTGGCGGCGGATCGTCAGGAAGGCGCCGCCCAGGATCTCCCCGAGCCCCAAGGGCCGCAGCGGGATCACCCCCGGTCTGGGCGCGTCCTGGATCGGTTCGGGCGCGCTGAATTCGGGCGTGTCGGTCATGGTGTCCCCCGGTGTTGGTGCTGGAATCCCCTGCTGAAGCCCTCGGAGGTTACGGTGCGGAGGTGATCTCCGAAGCCGTTTTCCGAGTCGCGGTGTTCAGCTCGGCATAGACCATTCCGGTCATGACGGCGAACCAGGGCGACAGGAACGTGCTCCACCCGAAGGCGAACACGGTGATCATCAACAGCATCGGGATCGGCGCCGAGTCGTGGCCCAGGAGCACCGAGTAGTGCCGGTAAGGCGGAACGGACACGTAGT
>DATMCA010001870.1:0-4901 GCA_035559015.1 Umezawaea sp.
CAGGTCGTGCACAGCCTGGTGACCGGCACACCCCGCACCATCCAGGTGACCACCCCCAACCACGGTCTGATCGACAACCTGCCCACCGGCGCGGCCGTCGAGGTCCCCGCGACACTCGACCGACTGGGCGTGCACCCACACCACGTCGGCGCACTCCCGCCGCAGTTGGCCGCGCTCAACCGAAGCTTCCTCAACGTGGTGGAGCTGACCGTGGCCGCAGCCGTCGAGGGCAACCCCGCCCACATCCGCCACGCCGCGATGAGCGACCCGGCAACCGCTGCCACCCTCACCCTCGACCAAATCTGGGACCTGTGCGCGGCAATGACCGCCGCCCACGGCGACCTACTACCCCCAGCCCTGCGGGGGACGTGATGCCCGGCGGTTGACCACCGCCGCCCAGGGGCGTGCCGGCCGTCGTGGTCCTGCGCCGGACCCGACCACCGCCACCCAGGCGGCGGCCGCGCTCGTGGCCGTGCCGTGGGACCGACCTCTACGGCCCAAGGCATGGCCGCGCTCATGGTCTGGCGGGACCTCGACCGCTGCCACCGAGGACGTGGCCGCGTTCGTGGTCCTGTCTTGGGAACCTGGCCTCTACGGGGCTCAAGGCGTGGCTGCGCTCGTGGTTCTCGGGTCGGGACCACGAGCGTTGCCGCCCGGGACGTGGCCGCGTTCGTGGTCCTGTCTTGGGAACCCCGGCCTCTACAGGGCCCAAGGCGTGGCCGCGCTCATGGTCTCGGGCCAGGACCACGAGCGCGGCCACCCGGGACGTGGCCACGTTCGTAGTCCTGCCTTGGGAGCCTGACCTCTGCCGCTTGAGGCGTGGTCGCGCTTGTGGTCTTGGGTCGGGAACCCGACCTCCACCGCCAGGACATGGTCGCGTTAGTGGTCCGGTTCTGAGAGCCCGGCCTCCAGTCGGCGGGGTGTGGCACTCCTCTCTTGCCCTGGGGGAGGGCGATAACGCGCATGGGTGGTGCGTGCTTCGAGCCGAAAAGCGATCGTACGGGCATCCGCCATGAACTATGGTGAGCGAATGCGTCAGCAACAGCGGCTTTCCGCCATCCTCGAACAGTTGGCGGACACCGGTTCGGTGAGCGTGGTCGACCTGTCCACCGACCTGGGCGCGTCCGTGGCGTCCATCCGCCGCGACCTCCAGTCATTGGAGGAGCAGCAGTTGCTCAAGCGCACGCACGGCGGTGCCATCGCCGCCGAGGTGATCTACGAGCTGCCGATGCGCTACCGCGTCGGCCGCCGCGAGCACGAGAAGCGGCAGATCGCGGAAGCCGCAGCACAGCGCGTGGACGAATCCGTGCACTCGGTAGGCCTCAACGGTGGCACCACCACCACGGAACTGGCCCGCCTGCTCGCCACCGGCCGGTCACTGAAGGTCGTGACGAACGCGCTCAACATCGCTGCCGACCTCTCCGTCCGCCCGATGATCGACCTCGTCGTCACGGGCGGCGGCGTACGCCCCGAGACCTACGAACTCGTCGGCCCGATCGCCGACCGCGCCCTCGCGGGCATCAGCCTCGACGTCGTGTTCCTCGGCGTCGACGGCATCGACGTGCGCGGCGGCATCAGCACCCACGACTCGGTGGAGGCTCAGACCGACCACTGCCTGATGAAGACCGCGGACCAGGTGATCGTCCTGGCCGACGGCTCGAAGATCGGGAAGCGCGCGTTCTCCCGGATCGCCGACATCACCGAGGTGAACGTCGTGATCACCGACTCCAGCGCGTCCCCGGAAGGCGTCGACCGCCTCCGCGCGGCCGGCGTGGAGGTCGTGGTCGTCTGAAGGCTGGGCTGTGCCTGTGGTCGGATCTCGTAGCTGATCTTGCGCTGATGGTCGACCCTGTCGATCAGCCGGCGGGGTCGTGCAGGCGGGTGATGCCCAAAGCGGTGTCGTGCAGGGTGTGGGCGGCGGTGATCGCAGGATCCTCCGTTTTCTTCATCGGGGCCAAGGCGTGCTCGACGCGAGCATGGATCGTGTGGTGCGCGGTGTTGAGGTCCTCCTTGGGTAAGCGCAACTACTGTGACGACTATCGCGGGTCCGGCAGGCGGCATCGGTGTTGATTGCAACCTGCGGGTTGGTCCAGTGTCGGTAATTCTACGAGAAGTTTATTAGGGTGCGCGTCTTCGCATGGTATTTCGTGGTGCACTTTGCCGGGGATCGGTGAATACTGGTGGCAAGAGCTGGGGAGGGCCGCTGCTCATTCGAGTCCTCCATCCACCGCAGCGGGTCAGTTCAGGGTGTCGGTGGCGCGACGCGGCAAGGTCGTCGAGGTTCGCGGGGTCGGGCGAGGTAGGTTCGACCTGGAAGTACAGGGCGTCGATGGGGCTGGCGTCGGTGAAGAGCGTCGGTTCGCGCATATCTCGATACTATAACGGTCGGCTGATCCGCGTCCACTGGTAAATCAGGAATCCAATGCCCTATCGGGTGAACTCCCGCCCCATCCATGCATAATCGAGGAAACCGGGAGAATTCTCAGAAGATTGACCACCTGGTCACGGTGGTGAGGACGTCCAACGCCGCCGAACCCGCCAACGGAGTTCCCCCGCACGTCTAGGCCGGGAGATCGTGCAGCGCTGCGGGATCACGGCGAGGATCCCGCAGTTCTCGCCGGCAGCCCCACCCGGTAGGCGAGGTCACCCGCCGCGTCGTACGTGCCGCACGTCGGCATCACCGCGTTGATCTGCTTCGCCTCGCTGCTCATCGCCAACGAGCACTGCCGGAAGTGGTGCTCCGGCAAAGCCGCGCACGAAGTGGCGGGGGAGGCGTTGCGGTCGCGTGCACGGCCTCGGAGGCGGCGACGTCGGGGGCGAAGCCGATGGTGTCCTCGGCGCGCAGGAAGCCGCGCAGGGCGCCGGAGGCGTCACCGGTGAGCCCGACGAGGTGGGCGGTGACGACCATCGCGTCCGCGTTGGTGAACGGGTTCCGCGGCACCCCGTTCCCCTGCTCCAACTGCACCGGCAAGGTGGACGGTTCGCGGCTGATGCTCGTCCGCAGCGTCCGCAGCGTCCGCAGCGTCCGCAGCGTCCCGCGACAGCGTCAGGGCGAGCGAGAGGATCCGTACCGGTCAGCCGCCTCCCTTGATGTTGTTGAGCGCGATCTCCGCGACCTGCTTCGACATCGCGCACGGCGTGCCGTAGTCGGCGGAGGACTCGTCGTCCACGTCCACCTGGATCTCGAACGCGGCGCCGTCGGCGATGCCGACCACGGTCGCGCACGTGCCCGTGGTGCCCTTGCCGGTGTCGCGGTCGACGGCCGGGTAGGCGGCGACCTCGGTGGGCTGGAAGTAGGGGAAGGCCCCCTTCGCGGCGTACACCCGCGCCAGTCCCTGCGACTCGCCGAACAGCGAGACGCCGATGGTCGTGGCCTTGGCCGACCCGTCGGTCCACCGGCACCGGGCGGTGAACTGCTCCGGGTCGGGCGTGCCCGGTCCGCTGATGCCCAGGGAGTCGAGCTGGTCGACGCCGAAGACCCGGCACGGCTTGCCGGTGAACTTGGCCAGGCTCAACGGCGGGACTTCGAGCTTCGGCACGTCGCTCTTCGACGCGGCGGTGGACGCGGACGTGCAGGCGGACAGAGCGCCCGCCGCGGTGACGATGATCGCGAGGTTCGCGAACTTCACGGCTCTCACCTCCGGGTGGTCCCGCTCAGTCCTACGGATCAAGGGCGCCCGCGGTTCAGCACCCGCCGCGCCCTCGCACCGAGCAGCACGTCCACCACGAGGAACGCCGCCAGGCTCGCGCCCAGCAGCGGTACGAACCACCCGATCGTCCCGCCGACCACCAGCAACCCCACGACGGCGGAGGTGGGGGCCTTCCTCCACTGCCCCCGCGCGATCGGCCTGCCGAAGCTCCACGCGGTCGCGCGCACCGGTCGGCGCCGCCACCACATCCGGTACCCCAGCACGACCAGCGCCACCAGCCCGAGTCCGACGACCAGCAGCAGCACCTGGTTCGGCCACCCGAACAGCACCCCCGTGTGCGCGTCGACGCCCCACCGCGCCACCTTCGCCGCCAGCGGGTAATCGGCGAACCGCCGCGACCCCACCACGGCCCCGGAAGCGCCGTCCACGGCCACCGCGTCGAACCCGCGCCCGACGTCGCTCACCTTCCACGGCGCACCGGCCGCCTCCGGTAACTCGATCTCCACCGCGCCGGCGCCGATCCCGGCCGCCCGAGCCGATCCGAGCACGGCGTCCACCCGCGAGGCGTCCGCGGTCCGCGCACCCGCGCGGGACGGCGGTGCGTCGTCGCCGGACGCCGAACACGCGAGTCCGGTGACCGACAGGACCAACGCCCCCGTCAGCACCCACATTCCGACGACGCCGTGCGCCCGCCGCCCACCGGTGGCGGGTCTCGCGGACGACCGGGTGAGCCACAGCGCGGCCCCGCCGAGGACGACCACCCAGAGCCACGACGCCGCGAGCCTGCTGTAGAGCCTGCCGGGTTCGCCGAGCAGGAGGTCGCGGTGCAGCCTGCCGAGCGCGGTCCGCAGCGGCAGGACGCCGTTCCGGCCGTACGCGACGAGCGTCCCGGTGACCCGGCCGGTCCCCGGATCGACGAACACCGCCCGCCGTTCCGAGTCGCCGAGACCGGGCTCGGAGAACAGGACCCGTGTGGTGGCACCGGGTTCCGGCGCGGGGCGCACGGCGGTGACCGCGCCGGCCGGGTCGACGGCCCTGGCGGCGCGCACCTGCTCGGCCAGCGGGAGCGCACGGGCGCTGACCGGGACGGACAGCACGCCGTGGTAGAGCCAGGACTCCAACTGCGGGGTCGACGCGTGGAGCACCCCGGTCACGGCGGCGATCAGCACGAACGGGCCGACGAGCACACCGGCGTAGAAGTGCAGGCGGAGCACGAGGCCGCGCAGGCCCGTGCTGGACTGGACGACCGGA
>DATMCA010001871.1:0-7461 GCA_035559015.1 Umezawaea sp.
CAGCACTTCGGCCGCCTGGTGGACTACGACTTCACCGCCGCGCTCGAAGACGAGCTGGATGGCATCGCCGCAGGTAGGCAGCAGCGCACGACGTGGCTGTCCGGCTTCTACTTCGGCGGCAGCGTCGGCCCGGAGAGCTCCATCGGCCGTTCCGGCGGCCTGAAGAAGCTCGTCGGGTCGAGCGTCGAGGAGATCGACGCCCGCCTGGTGAACTCGATCGGGCTGTTCGACGACGACGAGGGCCGTCCCGTCGTCGTCCGGGTCGGCCGCTACGGCCCGTACCTGGAGCGCGAGGTCATCGGCGACAACGGCGAGCCGACCGCGCAGCGCGCGAACCTGCCCGACGACATGCCGCCGGACGAGCTGAACCTGGAGCTGGCCGAGAAGCTGTTCTCGACCCCCCAGGAGGGGCGTTCGCTGGGTGTCGACCCGGTCAGCGGCAACGAGATCCTCGCCAAGGAGGGCCGTTTCGGCCCGTACGTGACCGAGGTGCTGCCGGAACCGGCCGACGAGAAGGCGGCCAAGAAGGCACCCAAGCCCCGCACCGGCTCGCTGTTCAAGGACATGTCGCTGGACACCGTGACGCTGGACGACGCGCTGAAGCTGCTGTCGCTGCCCAGGGTCGTCGGCAAGGACCCGGAGACCGGGGCCGAGATCACCGCGCAGAACGGGCGCTACGGGCCGTACCTGAAGAAGGGCACGGACTCGCGCTCGCTCACGAGCGAGGACCAGCTGTTCACGGTCACGCTCGACGAGGCGCTGAAGATCTACTCCGAGCCGAAGAAGCGCGGCCGTTCGGCGACGAGCGCCCCGCCGCTCAAGGAGTTGGGCAACGACCCCGTGTCGGGCAAGCCGATGGTGGTCAAGGACGGCCGGTTCGGCCCGTACGTGACCGACGGCGAGACCAACGGGTCGCTGCGCAAGAGCGACAGCGTCGAGGGCCTCACCGACGAGCGGGCGTCCGAACTGCTGGCCGAGAAGCGGGCCAAGGGTCCGGTCACGAAGAAGAAGCCCGCGGCGAAGAAGCCGGCGGCACCGCGCAAGAAGGCGCCCGCCAAGACGAAGAGCTGAGCTAAGGGGTGGCGGTGCCTAGCCGAAAAAAGTTCGTACCGGGTAGAGAGTTCGGACCCGACGGGACTCAGGACCCGCCGCCACCCCGCGCGTACTCGGACGCCCTCGCGGGCCTGGTCACGGGGGAGACCCCGTACCGGCCCAAGCAGGCCGAGCCGCTGCTGCCGGTGTACGTGCCGCCCGTGCCGGACCCGGAGCTGGCCCGCGAGGCGATCCGGACCGCGATGCTGCACGAGCAGCGTTCACGGCCGGTGCGCACCCGTCAGCCGCTGCCCCCGCAGATGCAGGTCAGCGCTCACCGCGTGCAGTACCAGGCACCGGTCGCCCCTACCCCGCAGGCCCACCCGCAAGCGACGGCTCCCCAGCAGATGCCGCAGACCGACCGCCCGAAGTCGCGCGGTTCGGCTTTCGGTGGTTGCCTGGTGGCGTTGCTGATCATCGGGTCGGTGTTCTTCAACGTCATCCGCCAGGTCGTCGAAGCGTTGTTGGACGCAATCCGCTGACTGTGCGCACCTGCCGGGTCAGCCGAGGTTAGGCTGATCGGTGGGTGGCCTACAGGGGGTGGACAACATCCAGGACAGCGACAACGCAGGTCAGCTCGATCCAGGCGTGGCAGGCGCGGCTTCGGCGACCCACCGGTTGCGCAGCGTGCTCGCGATCAGGCCGTTCCGGCGCCTCTGGGGTGTCACTTACCTGTGCAGCGTTGGTGACTGGCTGTCACTGCTCGCCCTGACCGGTCTGGTGACGAAGCTGGCCGAGGGCTACGGCTGGGAGGGCTTCGCGCTCAGCGCCGTCGTGCTCACCCAGCTGCTGCCCGGCATCCTGTTCGCGCCCCTCGGCGGGGTCCTGGCGGACCGGTTCGACCGCCGCAAGGTCATGGTCGCGTGCGACCTGGCCCGCGGTGGGCTGTTCCTGTCGATCGCGTTCGTCGGCGCGGCGTGGTGGCTGTTCATCGCCAACTTCCTCGTCGGCTGCTGCGCGATGCTGTGGATCCCGGCCAAGGAGTCCGCGGTCCCGAACCTGCTGCGCAGGCCGGACCAGGTGGAGTCGGCCAACCAGCTCGGCCTGGTGATGACCTACGGCATCTCCACGATCAGCGGCTTCGGCCTCTACGCCCTCATCTCCGGCATCCCCGGTTACCTGCACCTGACCAGCGACAACGTCGTGTTCCGGGTGGCCATCATCGCGGTCGTCGTCAACGGCCTGCTCTACATCACCTCGGCGGTCCTCGTCGCGACGCGCATCCCGGAGCTATCGGGCCGCGCCACGTCGGCGAAGAAGAAGCAGGACGCCGAGGACGACAAGGTCGGGTTCGCGGCGATGATGCGCGACGGCCTCCGCTACGCCTGGCGCACCCCGCTGGTGCGCGGCCTGGTGATCGGCATGATCGGCGCGTTCGCCGCCGCGGGCGCGGTCATCGGCTGCGCGAAGCTGTACGCCCTGAGCCTCCTCGGCGGCGACAGCGCGTTCGCCCTGCTGTTCATCGCGGTGTTCATCGGTCTGGCCAGCGGCATGGCCCTGGCGCCCCGGTTCGCCCGCCGCCTCACGTACAACCGGCTGTTCGGCCTCACGATCGTCTGCGCGGGCCTGAGCCTCGTGATCGTCTCGCTGGCCCCGCACCTGTGGATCGCGCTCCTCGCGGTGGCCATGGTCGGCGCGTGCGCGGGCATCGCGTTCCTCACCGGTCTGACGATCATCGGCTCGCAGGTGGAGGACTCGATGCGCGGCCGCATGGTCGCGCTCGTCCAGTCCCTGATGAAGATCATCCTCGGCCTGTCGACGGTGGTGACGCCGCTGCTGGTGACGGTGCTGAAGCCCCGCACGATCACCCTGTTCAACCACCCCATGAACGTCGACGGCACGCGTCCGGTCATGTTCGGCGCGGGCGTGCTGGCCGCCGTGGTGGGCATGGTCGCCTACCGGCAGATGGACAACAGGCGGATCGAGCCGATCCTGTCGGAGCTGTTCGCCGCCATCCGGGGCAAGTCGAAGTCGTCCGCGGGCCTGCTGATCACGGTCGAGGGCGACACCCGCCAGGACACCAGCGTCCAGGCCCGCAGGCTGGCCGACGCGCTGCGGGCCGAGGGCCACGACGTCCTGCTGGCCAGCGACCCGGACCTGGACGAGCACCGCCTCCGCAGCATGCTGTCCACGGTGGACCTGGCGGGCGTCCGCGCCCACGCGCTGGTCGCCGCGGCCGTCCGGGCGGACGTGGTCGAACGCGAGGTGCGTCCCGCGCTCGAAAGCGGCGCGCTGGTCGTGATGGAGCGGTACGTCGACAGCCCGCTCGCCCACTTCAGCGCGGTCGGCAGCGTCCAGCCCGCGGAGGTGGAGGGCCTGGTCGACTGGGCCACCGGCCGGTTGCGCCCGGACGTGACGATCCTGCTGGACCGCTCACCGGTCACGATGCCCGCCGACGCGTTGAACGAGACCGTCTTCGGCAAGCCCGCCAAACGGCCGTTCGACAACATCGAGCACCATTGGCGCGTGCAGCGCCTCCTCACCGAGATGGCGTCCGCGGACCCCGACCGCTACGTGGTCGTGGACGCGGACGGCACCGACGACGAGGTCTCCGAGCGCGTGCGCACCGCGGTCCTCCCGCTGTTCGCGGAACGCCGCGTCCCCGAGGCGCCCCAGCCCGTCGAGGCCCAGCCCGTTGTGGAGAGTTCATGAACACGAGCGTGTGGGCCGACGTCGTCGGCCAGCCCGCTGCCGTAGAGGTCCTGTCCGCCGCGTCCGAGGCGGCGGCGGCGATCGTCGCGGGAGGCACCCCGGCTCCCGGCACGATGACCCACGCCTGGCTGTTCACCGGCCCGCCCGGCTCCGGCCGTTCGGACACCGCGAAGGCGTTCGCCGCTGCCCTCCAGTGCACGACGGTCGACGACCGGCCGGGCTGCGGTGACTGCCCCGGCTGCCACACGACGGTCGCCGAAACCCACGCGGACGTCAGGTTCGTGGCCCCGGAGGGCTTGTCGATCTCGGTCGCCGAGATGCGCGCGCTCGTCCAGGCCGCGGCCCGCAGGCCGACCGGCGGCCGTTGGCAGGTCGTCATCATCGAGGACGCGGACCGGTTGACCGAGGGCGCGGCCAACGCCCTGCTGAAGGCCGTCGAAGAACCCCCGGACCGCACGGTGTTCCTGCTCTGCGCCCCCTCCGACCACCCGGAGGACGTCTCCGTGACGATCCGCTCCCGCTGCCGGATCATCCCGCTCGGCTCGCCGAGGCCCGCCGCCATCGCGGACGTGCTGGAGCACCGCGACGGCGTCTCCGCCGAGGTCGCCCAGTGGGCCGCGTCGGTGTGCGCGGGCCACGTCGGCCGCGCGCGCAGGCTGGCCACCGACGAGCAGGTCCGCAAGCGCCGCGAGTCGGTGCTCCGCATCCCGCTGGCGGTCCGCCGCGCGCAGGACGTCTTCACCTGCGCCGACCAGCTCGTGGCCGCCGCAGAGGGCGACGCCACCACGGCCAACGAGGCCCGCAACGAGGACGAGCGGTCGGCGTTGGAGACCGCGATGGGCGCGGGTGGCACCGGCAAGGGCACCGCCGCCGCCACCCGCGGGGCCAAGGGCGCGATGAAGGACCTGGAGAAGCGGCAGAAGTCCCGCGCCACCAGGACTCAGCGCGACTCCTACGACACCGCCCTGGTCGACCTCGCGGGCTTCTACCGCGACGTCCTGGTCACCGCCACCGGCTCGCCGGCCAGGCTGAACCACCCCGACCGAGCGTCCGACGCCCGCACGGCGGCGGAGGCGTGGACCCCGGAGTCCACCCTGCGCAGGCTGGAAGCCGTCCTCGCGTGCCGCGACGCGCTGGAGATGAACGTCAAGCCGAGGATCGCCATCGACGCCCTGGTCACCGCCCTGCACCACGGCTAGTGGTCGACGAACCCCAGCGCGGTCGACACCGCTCCGGCGGCGAGCAGGACGCGTGGGCCGAGGGCGGCCAGTTGGGGCATGGTGTGCTCCATGGCGAGGGTGGAGGCGGAGATGCCGCCGACGACGGCGCCGGTGTGGTCGCGGACGGCGGCGCCGACGCAGCGGATGCCGATCTCGTTCTCCTCGTCGTCGAAGCCGTAGCCGACGCGCCTGGCCTCGGCCACCTCGGCGCGCAGCCGGTCCTCGGTGGTGATCGTCTTCGGGGTGCGGCCGGTGAGCGTGACGCGGGTGACGAAGGCGTCGAACTCGGCGGGTGCCATGGACGCCAGCACGGCCTTGCCGATGGCAGAGCAGTGGACGGACAGGCTCATGCCCAGCCTCGACGGCATCCGGTAGGGCTTGTCGGCCTCGACCTTGTCCACGTAGACGAGTTCGTCGCCGACCAGCATCGCCATGTGCACGGTGCACAGCGACTCCTCGCGGAGGGCCCGCAGAGCGGGACGCGCCCGCTCCACGGTGTCCACCGGCCGGAGCACCTTCCCGGCCATCACCAGCACCTTCGGGCCCGCGAGGTAGCCGCCGTCGGACCGGACGGCGGCGAAACCCCGGTCCACCATGGCTTGCAGCAGCCGGTGCACGGTCGACTTGGGCAGCCCGGTGACCCGCGCGATGTCCGTGATCCGCGAGTGGTCGGCCAGGGCCTCCAGCACGGCCAACGTCTTCTCCACCGCGGTGTCGGTCACCGGCCCAGCCACCCGCCGTCGACCACCAGCACGTGCCCGTTCACGTAGTCCGACGCCCGCGAGCTGAGGAACACCGCCGCGCCGACCACGTCCTCCGGCGTGCCCCACCGCCCGGCCGGTATGCGGCCGCGGATCGCGGGCTCGCGGCCCGGATCGGCGCGGAGGTCCGCGGTGTTGTCGGTGGCGATGTATCCGGGAGCGATCGCGTTCACCTGCACATTGTGCGGTGCCCACTCGTTGGCCAGCGCCTTGGTCAGGCCCGCGACCGCGTGCTTGCTCGCCGAGTACGCCGGAACCGTTACGCCGCCCTGAAAACTGAGCAGCGACGCGATGTTCACGATCTTCCCGCCGCCGTCGAGCATCCGGCCGCCGACGACCCGGCTCAGCTCGAACACCGAGTCCAGGTTGACCGCCATGATCCGCCGCCAGTCGGTCAGCGACACGTCGACGGCGGGTTCGCGGTGGATCGTCCCGGCGTTGTTCACCAGCACGTCGATCCGGCGCTCGGCGAGCACCGGGGCCAGCGCCGACTCGATCGCGGCGGGGTCGGCGAGGTCGACGACCACGGTGCCCACCACGGCGTCCGGCACCTCGCCGAAGTCCGCGGTCCGGCCCAGCAGCACCAGTTCCGCGCCCGCGTCGGCCAACCCGAGTGCGATGGCGCGACCGATCCCGGAGCGAGCGCCGGTCACCAACGCGGTCCGCCCGCGCAGGGAGAAGAGGTCCACGGGACTCCTCAGCTCAGCGGAGATCGGTCACCGCGACGGGTTCCACGTCGTCGTAGGCCTGGTTCTCCCCGCCCATGGCCCAGACGAACGAGTACGCGTGCGTCCCGGCTCCACTGTGGACTGACCAGCTCGGCGAGATCACCACCTCCTCGTTGCGCACCACCAGGCTCCGGGTCGCGTGCGGCTCGCCCATCAGGTGCACCACGCGGTGCTCGTCCGGCAGGTCGAAGTACAGGTAGGCCTCCGTGCGCCGGTCGTGGGTGTGCGGCGGCATGGTGTTCCACACGCTGCCGGGCGCCAACGTCGTCATGCCCAGCACCAGCTGGCTCGACCGGATCCCGTCCGCGTGCACGAACTTCCGGATCTCGCGGACGTTCGAAGTGGACTGGTCGCCGAGGTGCAGGGCGTCCACGTCGGAGTACCGCGCGACTTCCGTGGGGAACTCGGCGTGCGACGGCGTGGAGAACAGGTAGAAGCGCGTGCCCTCCTCGGCGGCCTGGAAGCGCACGACGGTCGCGCCCCGGCCGACGTACACGCAGTCGCGGGCGTCGAGCCGGTGCTCGGTGCCGTCGACGGTGACGCTGCCCGACCCGCGCACCACGACCACCGCCAGTTCCCGCCGCGCCAGGAACGTGTCGGACCGCAGCGCGTCGGCGGACTCCAGGTCCAGCGGCGTTCCGGGCAGGGGTGCGACGCCGCCGATGACGATCCGGTCCTCGTGCGTGTAGACGAGCTTCACCTCGCCGGAGACGAAGAGGCCCTCGACCAGGAAGCGCTCCCGCAGCTGATCGGTGTCGAGCGCGGCCAGGTGAGCCGGATGGGTCGCGTGCCGGATTTCCATGGCGGTGATGCCTTCCGATCGTGGCTGTCCAGTGACACTATGTGCTCGGTCCGTTCATGGAACTACGTTCCGCCGGATGGAACAAGTGTGGTCTCGTCACTTCGCCGCCGCCGGTGACGAGTCGGTCCGCAGTGCGCCCGAAAGGCGGCGGTAGACGATGTACCAGCAGAACCCCGACCCAACGGGGTCCCTACTCCTGTCCGCGC
>DATMCA010001872.1:0-2102 GCA_035559015.1 Umezawaea sp.
CGACGATGGTCTCGGTGTCGCCGTCCGTCGAGAAGCGGGCGCCGTACTTGCTCGTCAGCTCCGCGCGCAGCTCCAGGTAGTTGTAGATCTCGCCGTTGAACAGGATCGTGTAGCGACCCGGCTCCTCCGGCGGTCCCCACGGCATGGGCTGGTGGGAGTGCTCGACGTCGATGATCGACAGGCGGTTGAAGCCCCAGACGACCTCGTCGCCCTGCCAGGTCCCGCTCTCGTCAGGCCCGCGGTGCCGCTGGCAGCGCAGCGCTGCCGCCACCGCGGAGCGCGCGTGCTCTGCCTCGTTCTTGCTAGGGCTAACCAGTCCCACGAAGCCGCACACAGCGATTGGCACCTTTCGTGTCGCGTAAGGAAGGCCACCAGTATGCCGGGGTCGCTCGGTGTGACCGAAACTGCACTACGACGCACTGCCCCCGAGGGGTGGCGCTCACCGTGCTGGGCTACGCTCCCGCATGATCCCGGCCAGGAATTCCTCTCGGTCGGACAGCGTGTTTTCACCGGCCCGAAGACCACCACCTCGGGCCGCGCACCGTCTTTGAGGAGGCGCGAGCAGTGGGCCTGAAGGAGGGCACCAGGGCAGCACGGACGGCCAAGGTCGCCGGGCTAGTAGGCCTGGTCGGCATCGGGGCCACCGGTTGCTCCACGGAAGAGGTCCTGCGCTTCGGATGGCCCGTGGCCGTCACGCCGCAGGCCGAGAGGATGCGCGAGCTGTGGACCTGGTCCGTGGTCGCCGCGCTCGTCGTGGGTGTGATCGTCTGGGGACTGATCGCGTGGTCGATCGCGTTCCACCGCAAGAAGAGCGAGGAACTGCCTCGTCAGACGGCGTACAACCTGCCGCTGGAACTCGTGCTCATCGTCGTTCCGACGATCATCGTGGCGGTTCTCTTCTACTTCACCGCCATCACCCAGAACTACGTCACGGACAAGTCCAAGCCGGCTGACGTGACGGTCGACGTGATCGCGTTCCAGTGGAACTGGGAGTTCCAGTACCCCGGTTTCAAGACCGAGGACGAGGCCAAGCAGGCCGTGCGCACCACCGGTAGTTCCGGCGAGGTGCCGCTGCTCGTGCTGCCCGCGGGAAAGTCGATCCGCTTCACGCTGAAGTCGACCGACGTCATCCACTCGTTCTACGTGCCGGAGTTCCACTTCAAGCGGGACGTCTTCCCCGAGCCGGACAAGAACAACCAGGACAGCGTCTTCCAGATCGACCAGATCGACCGTCCGGGTTCGTTCGTGGGCCGCTGCGCGGAGCTGTGCGGCACCTACCACTCGGTGATGAACTTCGAGGTCCGCGCGCTCAAGTCCGAGGACTTCGACAAGTACATCAAGCTGCGCCAGCAGGTCAACGAGAAGACCGGCAAGACCTACACGGCCGCCGAGGCTCTCACCGAGCTGAACTGCGCCGACTGGTGCACGCCGCACGCGACCACGACCGAGCCCTTCAACACCGATCGGACCGCCCGCGAGGCGTCCGGCGGCGGCTCGAAGTAGTCCGGGCAGCGAGCGCGAGAGCGAGGAAAAACCATGAAGGTCGAAGCCCGGATTTTTGACTTGATCACCGTCTTCTCGTTCCTGATGGCAGTCGTCTACGGCGTCTGGTCGAAGGAACCGGTAGGCATCGTCGCACTGGCCCTGACCGGCGGCCTGGCCCTGATCGTCGGCACGTACTTCAGGTTCGTGTCACGCCGCATCGAACAGCGCCCGGAGGACAACCCGAACGCCGAAATCAGCGATGGCGCCGGCGACCTGGGCTTCTTCAGCCCCGGCAGCTACTGGCCCATCGCCCTCGCAGGCTCCGCCGCAATCGCGGGCCTGGCATTGGCGTTCTGGCACATCTGGCTACTGGTGATCGCGGTGGTAATGCTGCTGATCACCATCGGCGGCCTGGTATTCGAATACCACACCGGCCCCAACCACGAGTAACAGCACCACAAGCAACAAGAAGGCCGCCCCGGACAACCTCCCGGGGCGGCCTTCTTGCATTTGAAGACAGACGACTGGTGACCCACCGCCAACAACCGGCAGGCGAACCGGGCCTTGGACCGTGGCCGATTTTACTTGGGGTTTTTGGCGCTAAAATTAGTCGGGCG
>DATMCA010001873.1:0-2216 GCA_035559015.1 Umezawaea sp.
CCGGTAGCCCTGCGGGCTCTGGACGTTCATCCGCCGCGCCCAGTCCGCGTTCTCCCCGCCGTAGAACTCGGTGCGCACACCGGGCGCGGTGAACGACTCGATCGCACCCCACCCCCACTGCCCCTGACCGTGCACGGTGGAGGCGTTGCCGATCGTCACGGACTCCCCCGGCTGCGGCGCACCGACGTCGACCTTCACGGTCGCCAGGTCCTCCTTGCGGACCACCTTGGTCAACCCGGTGTGCGTCCGCCCCTTGAGGTACCAGGCCAGCCCGTAGAACTCCGCTCCCTCCTTCGCGACCCAACTGGTGCTGAGCTTCCCGACCACCTCGTCCGGCGGAGCCTCCGGTCCGAGGTGCGCCAGGCCGACGTGCGAAATGCCGCCGCCGAACGAGAAACCACCGATCTGGTAGGTCTTCGACCCGTGAACGCGCTGGAAACCCGTTTCCAGCAACGACAACCGCGCCGTCGGATCCGGCAGCGTCAAGACGATCGGCTTCGCCAGCCGCGCGTCCAGGTCGATCGTCGTGGGCCCCCTGACCGTCAGGTTCGGATAGCTGAACGAGTCGTGCGTGTACTCCGCACCGGACCCCTGCACGGACCCGGACAGCAGGTACTCGCCGATCGGCACCCGCCGCCGCAACGTCCCGTCGGCGTCCCGGTCGAGGAACAGGAGGTCACCCGTCTCCACGTTCGTCATGAACGCCGAGAAGTACGCGGCCTTCTCACCGGACCGCTGGATCCCGTTCACCACCAGGTCGTAGCTCTCGGGCTCCAGGTCCACCACGACCGCGGTCCGCGCCCTGACACCGCCCGACGTGGCGACCAGCGCCCCGCCGAACTGCCCGCCGGCCGGTGCCTTGCCCACGTCGGCCGTGACCGTCGCGCTCGCCGTGCCACCGGCGGGCACGGTGAGTTGGGCGGGCACGACGGCGAACAGCCCGGCAGGCGCGGGCGCACCACCCGGCGCCGTCGTGTCGACCCGCAGGTCGAGCGTCAGCGGAACCGAACTGTCGTTGCTGTAGCTGACCTCCTTGGTGATCAGGGGCTCGCCGGTGTGCGGCCACTGGTGCGACCCGAACGCGACGCTGTTCGGCAGGCTGGTGATCGACTGGGTCATCGCCCGAGCCGAGTCCACCCGCCCGGCACCCTGCTCGAACGGCGTCAGCCCCGCGGTCGGCGCGGCCGACGCGATGAGCCGCGCCTTCAACTGCTCCCGCGTCGCCTCGGGGTACTGCTGCGCCAGCAGCGCCGCCGCACCCGCCACGTGCGGAGTCGCCATCGACGTGCCGGACAAGGCCGTGTACCCCTCCACGACCGGCGCACCGATCCGACCGTCCGCGTGCCGAGCGGCCACGATGTCCACACCGGGCGCCGTGATGTCCGGTTTGATCACCCCGCCACCCACCACCGGCCCGCGGCTGGAGAAGTCCGCGATCCGGTTGTCTCGATCCACCGCACCGACCGTCAGCGCCTCGTCCGCCGTCCCCGGCGACCCGATCGTGTTCTCCCCCGGCCCGGAGTTGCCCGCCGCGATCACGAACAACGTCCCGTACCGCGTCGACAGCGTGTTCACCGCTTCCTCAAGCGGATCGACACCGGGCTCGTCGTACCCGCCGAGGCTCATGTTCGCGACGGCCACACCCTGCTCGGCCGCCCACTGCATCCCGGCGATGATCCCCGAGTCCGCACCGCTGCCGGAGTCGTTGAGCACCTTGACGTCCAGGATCCGCGCGCCGTACGCGACACCCCGGTACCTGCCACCGGACTTCGCCCCGGTGCCCGCGATGATCGACGCCACGTGCGTGCCGTGCCCGTAGTGGTCGACGGAGTCCTTCGAGTTCGAGAAGTTCCGCTCCGCCACCTCCCTGTCGGCGAGATCCGGATGGGTCTGGTCGACCCCCGTGTCGAGCACCGCGACCGTCACACCCTCACCGGTGTACCCGGCCTGCCACGCCGCGGGCGCCCCCATCTGCGGCACGCTGTGGTCCAGCGACGCCTTCCGGACACCGTCCAGCCACACCTTCCTGATCCCCGAGGACGCCAACGCCCCGACCCCGGTCAGCCCGCTCCACAACCCGGAGCCTGCCGACTTCTCGGCGTCGACCGCGACACCGCCGACACTCGGCAGATCCAGCTTCACCGTCGTCCCGGCGGCAGCGCTGACCGGACGCTGCCCAGGCTGGTAGGTGACGATCAACGGCACCGTGGACCGCG
>DATMCA010001874.1:0-15545 GCA_035559015.1 Umezawaea sp.
AAGGATTCGCCATGCCCAAGAACGGTCCGGCACTGCTCTGCGCGATAGCCGCGAGCGCCCTCGTCCTGTCCGCCTGCTCCGGCTCGCCCTCCGCCGGAGGCGCGAGCAAGGGCGACGAGCTGAAGGGCCTCACCGGCCAGATCGGCTCCAAGGACTTCGCCGAGCAGTACATCCTCGCCCACCTGACCACCAAGCTGCTCAACGCCCACGGCGCGACGCTGGAGGCCAACACCAAGCTCGTCGGCTCGGCCAACGTGCGCCAGGCGTTGGAGAACAAGCAGTTCGTCGGGTACTGGGAGTACACCGGGACGTCCTGGATCACCTACAACAAGCAGACCCAGCCGTTGAAGGACGCCAAGGAGCAGCTCGACGCCGTCAAGACCGCCGACGCCGCGAAGGGCATCGACTGGGTCGCGCCCGCGCCGTTCAACAACACCTACACCTTCGCCATCCGCAACGAGAAGGCGAAGGAACTGGGCGTCACGAAGATGAGCCAGATCGCCGCGCTGCCCGCGGACCAGAAGACGTTCTGCATCGAGAGCGAGTTCTCCACCCGCGACGACGGCTGGCCGGGGGTGTCGTCCACCTACGGCTTCGACGCGCCGAAGGACAACGTGAAGCTGCTCGACACCGGCGTGATCTACACGGCGACGCAGAGCGGCAAGGACTGCAACTTCGGCGAGGTGTTCGCCACCGACGGCCGGATCTCCGCGCTGGGCCTGACGGTGCTGGAGGACGACAAGAAGTTCTTCCCCATCTACCAGGGCGGTTTCACCGTCCAGGCGCAGGTGCTGAAGGACCACCCGAAGATCGCCGACGTGCTGTCCGCGATGGCGGGCAAGCTGACCACCGAGGAGATGCAGAAGCTCAACGCCAAGGTCGACGTGGAGGGCGACGAGCCCGACAAGGTCGCCGAGGACTGGCTGACCGAGCAGGGGCTGATCTGACGTGCGCATCGGGGAGAGCTTCATCGGCGATGGCGTCAACGCCGCCCACGTCAACACCGTCGTGGGGCACCGGGACGGTCCGGCGGGCACCGCGTGGGCGACCGCGCTGGCCACGCCCAGCGCCGGGCACGTGCCGTTCGTCGCGGTCCTGCGGCCGTCGCTGCCGGTCAAACCGCTGACCCTGTTCGTCACGAAGGCCGCTCCGGCGAGCGACGAGCACGGGCTGCTGATCTGGGGCCCGGCGCAGGCCGGGATCGCCGCGGGTGTGGCGGACGCCGTCGCCGCCGGGTCCATCCCGGAGGCCGACACGTCGACCCACGTGCTGATCGCCGCGGTGTGGGTCAACCCGGCCGCGGACGACGCGGACGCCGTGTACCGCAACAACCGCGAGGCCACGCGGACCGCGCTGGCCAACGGCGCGGCCGACCTGCCGGCGCTCGACGCGGTGCTGGCCGCGCGCGACGAGCCGTCCAACCCGTTCTACACGCCCGTGAAGGAGAGCACCGCGTGACAGGCAACGCGCTACCGACCGTCGGGTTCATCGGCCTGGGCAGCATGGGTTCGGGCATGACGCGCAACCTGCTCAAGGCCGGGTTCCCGTTGGTGGTGAACGACATCCGCCCCGAGCAGGCGGCCGACCTGGTCGACGCCGGCGCGCGGTGGGCCGACACGCCCGCCGAGACCGCCGCGCACAGCGACCTGGTGATCACCATGCTGCCGACGCCCCGGCACGTCGCCGACGTGCTGAACGGCCCGGACGGCGTCCTGGCCGGGATCGCGGACGGCGGCACGTGGGTCGACATGTCCACGTCCGTGCCCGAGGTCGCCGACGGCATCCGCCTGGCCAACCCGGGACTGCGCGTGCTGGACGCCCCGGTCAGCGGGATGTCCACCGGCGCGGCCTCGGGCACGTTGCAGATCTTCGTCGGCGGCGACGAACCGGACGTGACCCGGCTCCGGCCCGTGTTCGAGGCGATGGGCTCACCGGAGCGGATCCTGCACGTCGGCGGGCACGGCGCGGGCTACGTCGTGAAGCTGATGATCAACCAGCTGTGGTTCTCCCACCTCGTCGCCACCGCCGAGGTGCTGGCGGTCGGGGTCAAGGCGGGCGTCGACCTCGGTGTGCTGCGGTCCTCGCTCGTGGCCAGCCCGGCCAACAGCGCGTTCGTGGAGCGCGACGTGCTCTCCGTGCTGGAGCAGGGTGACTACGACGAGGGCTTCGCCATCGCGTTGGCGTGCAAGGACCTCGGCCTGTCGATCGACCTGGCCCGCGCGGTCGGCGTGCCCACCGAGCTGTCGGCGCTCGTCGAGCAGGTCTACCGGCGGGCCAGGGCGAGCTACGGCGACCGCGCGGGCGAGATGACCCCGATGCGGCTCTACGAGGACCTGATCGAACGGGAGCTGCGGCTGTGACGACCGCTGAACGGGACCTGCTCGACCGGGTCCCCACCGGACTGCACATCGGCGGCGCGTGGAGCGCCGCCACCGACGACCGCGTGTTCGACGTGCTCGACCCCTCCACCGAGGAGGTGCTCGCGAGCGTGGCCGACGCCGGTCCCGCCGACGGGCTGCGCGCGCTGGCCGCAGCCCACACCGCGCAGGCGGCGTGGGGCCGGACCGCGCCGCGGGAACGCGCCGAGGTCCTGCGGCGGGCGTTCGAGATCGTCATCCGGCGGACCGAGGAGTTCGCGCTCCTCATCACGCTGGAGATGGGCAAGCCGCTGGCCGAGTCGCGGGCCGAGGTGGCCTACGGCGCGGAGTTCCTGCGCTGGTTCTCCGAGGAGGCTCCCCGGATCTCCGGCCGGTTCACCACCGCGCCGGACGGCCGCAACCGCTTGCTGGTCACCAAGAGGCCGGTCGGGCCGTGCCTGTTCGTGACGCCGTGGAACTTCCCGCTGGCGATGGCCACCCGCAAGATCGCGCCCGCGGTCGCGGCGGGCTGCACGATGGTGCTCAAACCCGCCGACCTGACCCCGTTGACGGCCCTGCTGCTCGCCGAGGTGTTCACCGAGGCGGGGTTGCCGCCGGGCGTGCTCAACGTCGTGCCGACCACCGACCCGGCCGGGCTGACCGGCCCGCTGCTGACCGATCCCCGGCTGCGCAAGCTGTCGTTCACCGGCTCGACGGCGGTGGGCAAGCGGCTCATCGCGGGCTGCGCCGACCAGGTGCTGCGGATGTCGATGGAGCTGGGCGGCAACGCCCCGTTCCTCGTCTTCGAGGACGCCGACGTGGCCGCGGCCGTCGAAGGGGCGCTCGTGGCCAAGCTGCGCAACGGCGGCGAGGCGTGCGTGGCGGCCAACCGGTTCCTGGTGCACACGGCGGTGGTCGAGGAGTTCACCTCCCGGCTGGTGGCGCGGATGCGCGAGTACCCGCTGGGCCGCGGCACCGAGGCGGCGACGAAGATCGGTCCGCTGGTCGACGAGAAGACCCGGACCAAGGTCTCCGACCTCGTGCGGGACGCGGTCGACAAGGGCGCCACCGCGTCGCTCGGCGGGAACTCCGTGGAGGGCAAGGGGTTCTTCTACGAGCCGACCGTGCTCGTGGACGTGCCCGCCGACGCCCGCGTGCTGGCCGAGGAGGTCTTCGGACCGGTCGCGCCGATCACCACGTTCGGCACCGAGCAGGAGGCCGTCCGGCTGGCCAACGCCACCGAGTACGGGCTGGTCTGCTTCGCCTACACCCGCGACCTGGACCGGGGTCTGCGGCTGGCCGAGGACCTGGAGACCGGGATGCTCGGCCTCAACACGGGTGTGGTGTCCAACCCGGCGGCGCCGTTCGGCGGCGTGAAGCAGTCCGGGCTCGGCCGGGAGGGCGGCGCCGAGGGCATCGAGGAGTACCTCGAAACCTGCTACGTGGCCGTGTCCGACCCGTTCGCGACCCGGACCGACGAGAAGGCGGGGGACGTCTGATGGACCACGGGGACTTCGGCCTGGACCTGTTCTCGCTCAAGGGCAGGAGCGCGATCGTCACGGGCGGCAACACCGGGCTCGGGCAGGCGTTCGCGGTCGGGCTGGCCAAGGCGGGCGCGGACGTCTTCGTGCCCAGCGTGGTGTCCGACGACGGTGAGACCCGGCGGCTGGTGGAGGCCGAAGGACGCCGCTACGGCTCGACCACGGCGGACATCACCCGGCCTGGTGTGTGCGCGGAGGTGGTCGACATGTGCGTCGAGCACCTGGGGTCGGTGGACATCCTGGTCAACTCGGCGGGCATCAGCCTGCTGGACGACGTCGAGTCGTTCGACCGGTCCAAGTGGGACCCGATGGTCGCCGTCAACCTCACCGCGGCGTTCGAGATGGCGCACGAGGTGACCCGGCACATGATCCCGCAGGGCTCCGGCAAGATCATCAACATCGCGTCGCTGTTCTCGTTCCTCGGCGGTCGCTCCTCCCCCGCCTACGCGGCGACCAAGCACGGCATCGTCGGGTTCACCAAGGCCTACTGCGACGAGCTGGCCCAGCACAACATCCAGGTGAACGCGCTGGCGCCGGGCTACTTCAGCACGAAGATCACCGAGGCGACGCGGGCCGACCCCGAGGCCAACCGCCGCATCGTCGAGCACATCCCCGCCGGGCGCTGGGGGCGAGTCGGCGACCTCATGGGCTCCGTCGTCTTCCTCGCGGGCCGCGCCTCCGACTACGTCAACGGGCACGTGCTGGTCGTCGACGGCGGCTACCTCGTCCGCTGACCCACCCCCTCCACGAAAGCGAGACCGCTCCGATGACCACCATCCCCGCCCCGACGCCGTCCACGGCGTCCGCGTCCGACCTGGACCGGGCCGAGATCGTCGCCGGGCTCGTCGACCTGCTCGGCCCGGAGAAGGTCGGCGTCGACGAGACCGAGCTGCGCGAGGCGAGCGTGGACCGCTTCCGCAAGTACACCGCGGTGCACGGCATCTTCGACGGCCCGATCCCGGCGGCCGTGGTCCGCCCGTCGAGCACCGAGGAGGTGGCGGCGGTGCTGGCCTTCGCCGACCGGCACCGGGTCAACGTCGTGCCGCGCACCGGCCGGACCGCCACCGAGGGCGGCCTGGAGACGGTCGTGGAGGACACGATCGTGCTGGACGCGTCCACGATGGACGCGATCCTGGCGATCGACCCGGTGAACATGATGGTCACCGCGCAGTGCGGGGTCCCGTTGCAGCGCCTGGAGGACACGCTGCGGGAGGTCGGGCTGACCACCGGCCACTCCCCGCAGTCCAAGCCGCTCGCCCAGATGGGCGGGCTCGTCGCCACCCGGTCGATCGGCCAGCTCTCCACGCTGTACGGCGGGATCGAGGACATGGTGGTGGGCTTGGAGGCGGTGTTCCCCGGCGGTGCGATCAGCCGGATCAAGAACGTGCCGCGCCGCGCGGCCGGGCCGGACATCCGGCACGTGGTGATCGGCAACGAGGGCGCGCTCTGCGTCATCACCGAGGTCACCGTGAAGGTGTTCAAGTACCAGCCCGAGCACAACCGCTACTTCGGCTACCTGCTCGACGACTTCGGCGCGGCCGTGGAGGGCCTGCGCACCCTGATCACCGACGGGTACCGGCCGTCGGTGTGCCGCGCCTACTCCCCCGAGGACGCGAACCAGCACTTCGCCCACTTCTCCCGCGGCAAGAACGTCGTGGTGCTCGTCGCCGAGGGGCCGGAGGGCATCGCGCGGGCCACCGGTGAGGCGATCGAGAAGACGTTCGCCTCCGCCGAGGCCGTCGACCCCCGGTTGGTCGAGGACTGGTTCGCCGACCTCAACTGGGGCCAGGACAAGATCGACGCCGAGAAGCGGACCATGCTCGACACCCGGCACCTCGGCTACACCACGGAGGTGTCGGTCGACTGGTCCAACGCCGCGCCGCTGCACGACGCGGTCCTGCACCGGATCCGCACGACGTTCCCCCGCGCCGACGACCTCACCATGCTCGGCGCGCACTCCTCGCACAGCTACCAGACCGGCACGAACCTCTACTTCGTCTACGACTACCGCATCGACTGCCCGCCGGAGCGGGAGATCACCGAGTACCACATCCCGCTCAACGCGATCATCGTCGAGGAAGCCCTGCGGCTGGGCGGGTCGATGGTGCACCACCACGGGATCGGCAAGTACCGCACCCCGTGGACCCGCCAAGAGCACGGCACCGCCTACCCGATGCTCGAAGTCCTCAAGCGCGGCTTCGACCCGAACGGGATCATGAACGCGGGCACGATCTTCCCGCTGGAGAGCCCGTGACGGCGTACCTGATCGCGATCGACAACGGGTCGCAGAGCACGAAGGTGTCGATCGTCGACGAGGCGGGCGCGGTGCACGCCTCGGCCCAGCGCCCGCTGCGGCCCTACCTCCACCCCGCGCCGGGCCGGGTCGTCCACCCCGACGACGACGTGTGGGACTCGATCGCGAGCACCTGCGCCGAGGCGATGCGCGGCTTCACGGGCGACGTCTCGCGCGTCGCCGGGGTCGGGCTGTGCACGATCCGGTTCTGCCGCGCCCTGCTCGACCGGGACGGCGGGCTGCGCGAGCCGCTGCTGAGCTGGATGGACGAACGGTTGGCGCGCGCCCACGAGCCCGACCCGGAGGTCCGGTACATCACCACGTCGTCGGGCTACGCGACCTACCGGCTGACCGGGCGGCGGCGGGACGCGGCGGGCAACTACCAGGGCGTGTGGCCCGTCGACCACACGACGTGGCGCTGGTCCACCGACCCCGCGCGGTACGCCGAGACCGGGATGCGCCGCGAGCAGCTGTTCGACCTGGTCGACCCCGGCGACCTGCTCGGGCACGTCACCGACGAGGCCGCGGCGGCCACCGGTCTGCCCGCCGGTCTCCCCGTGTTCGCCACCTCGAACGACAAGGCGGTCGAGGCGCTGGGCAGCGGTCTGCGCCGGGACGACGAGGTGCTCGTGTCGCTGGGCACCTACATCGCCGCGATGACCACCGGCGACCGCCACGTCGTCGACGACTCGGGCAGCTACTGGACCAACTTCGCCTCCGTGCCCGACCGGTACCTGTACGAGAGCGGCGGCATCCGCCGGGGCATGTGGACGGTCAGCTGGTACCGCGACCTGGTCGGCGCCGACCTGGCCGACCTGACCGCGGGGGCCGAGGCCGTCGAACCGGGCAGCGGCGGCCTGATGACCGTGCTCGACTGGCTCGCGCCCACGGACCACCCGCACCGCCGAGGCGCGCTGCTCGGCTTCGACGGCACGCAGGGCAGGCACCACGTGTACCGCTCCATCCTGGAGGCGATCGCGTTGACCGTGCACCGGCACTGCACCGCCATGGCCAGCGCGCTCGGCCGGGACTTCACCGACGTCGTCCTGTCCGGCGGCGGTTCCCGGTCGGACCTGGTGGCGCGGATCTTCGCGGACGTGTTCGCCCGGCCCGTGCGGCGCACGCGGATGAGCGACGCCGCGGGCCTGGGCGCCGCCATCTGCGCCGCCGTCGGCAGCGGCGTCCACCCCGACTGGGACACGGCCGTCCGGGCGATGGCGACCACGACCGACCTCGTCGCGCCGACCGCCGAGGGCGTGCGCGCCTACTCCGCGATCGCGCCGCGGTACGCGCGGATCACCGAGTTCACCGACCCGCTGTTCGCCGAACTCGCCGTCCGCTGAGCTACCCGTTGCTGGGTCGCTACCCGTTGCGGGTCGCTACCCGTTTCGGGGTCGGCCAAGCCGCGCGCGGACCGAGCGTTCGACCAGCACCGGCACGAAGGCGTGCACGCGGGCCTCGCTGAACCGGCCGCGCTCCTGCTCCACGGCCTGGTGGACGGCGGCCTCGGCGGCGGTCCCGTAGTCGTCCACCAGGCGCTGTTCGAGCTTGGTGTAGTCGTTGGTGGCCAGGTCGTCCATCGCGTGCGTGGTGCTCATGATCCCCGCCATTCGGTCGCGGACTCGGGCGCCGCCGGGAAGTACCCGGTGCCCGCTACCAGTGGACGACATCAAGGTGAACGGAGGATGAACGAAGCACTTTCGCATCGACGGCCCGCACCCCGGTGGGTGAACTTCCGCGCCGGCGAAGTTGAACTCGGGGAAAAGCTGCGGTGTACTCGATGCGTGCCGGGCGCCCGGCGTCACACCTGGCGAGGGGAGTGATGTGACCAGCGTCGCCCGTCGCGTCGGAGCCCCCTCGCCCCCCAGCACGCTCGCCCTGCACGGCAGACCGGACCGCCGCGAGATCCGCCGCTGGATCCGCGGCAGGCACTCCGGCTCCTTCGACGTCCGCACCCTCGTGGACGTGCTGCTGGTGGCCACCGAGCTGATCGACAACGCCTACCGCCACACCTCCAGCCCGATCGAGCTGCGCATCGCGTGCACCGACTTCGGCGTCCTGGTCGAGGTCGCCGACGGCGAGCGGGAACACCCGGTCGAGATGGCGGAGTCCCGTCGCGTCTGGGGTGGTCGGGGTGTCCAGGCGGTGGTCGAGTTGGCCACGTCCTGGGGCGTCCGCGTGGAGGGCAAGGGCAAGTCGGTCTGGGCCCTGCTGCCCGTGGTCGGCACCAAGGCCGAACCCCGCTCGGGCTAGGCGTGTCCTGCAAGCGACGCGCATGCTGTGCCGCCCTGGGCCACACCGGATCAACGGCACCAACCCGCTCGCCGCGTCGTCGCCAGCAGGCCGAGCGCGGTGAACACCCAGCCGTCCTTCGCGGGCATCCCGTTGGTGCGCCATGTCCCGCAACTGTTTTCATCCGCCTTGGTAGATCCTCGGCCTGAGTATCGTGCGTTTCGCGATCGTGCGGCCGTCGACCATCCTCTGCAGGACATCGGCAGCGCTCTCCGCGAGGCGGTGCGAGTCCTGGACGACGGTCGCCCGCATCGGACCGACGCCCCCGGCGATCATCTTCATGACCTCGGGAATGCCGTCGACACCGATGACGACGGTGTCGACGGTGCTCGGCGACGTGGTTTCGCGGAGTGCGTCGACCACTCCCAAGGCCATGTCGTCGCTGGTGCAGAACACGACGTCCAGACGAACGTGTCGCGCGGAAGCCACGCGGATGTGGGCCTGGAACGCGTTGTACGCGCGTGAGCGGCTGAAATCGCAGGTGTCGTCGATGGTGATCGATACGGTGTCGAGACCGGCCCGCAGTTGTTCGGCGCAGCGGTTCTGCCGGTCCAGGTGTTCATGGCTGGCGAGGATCAGGACGTTCGGATGTCGCAGACCCTTGTGTCGCAGGTGATCCACCAGCCAGCGTCCCGCCTCCGCCCCGAGGTCCGAGCTGAGGTAGCCGACGAAGGCCGCGTTGTCGGGGTACTCGCTCTCCTCGTCGAACGGGTCCATGTCGGTGAACACGACCGGCAATGCGAGTTCGGTGCAGAACTCGACCAGGTAGGGCCGCAGCCGCTCCAGCTCGGTCGGGGAGATCACCCCGCCGAAATATCCGGCCCTGGTGGCCAGGATCCTCCGCAGGTCGTGGGCCTGTGCGGCGGCGTCGTGCTCGCGGTCGGGCACCTTCAGCACCAGGTCCAGGCCCTTGCGGTCGAGCGAGCGGTTCAGCCTCTGCACGAATCCCGCGACCCACTGCTTCTCGTTGAACGCCGACATCACGAGGAACGCCTGGCGAGCACGTGCCGTTCGCCAGGTCTGTTGCGCCAGAAAGGGAACGGCCGCGAGAACCGCCGCCACGGGCACGGTCCACGCGGGCACCTCACGGACCACGATGCCGGTGCGGACGGCCGTAATGACACCCGCCAGTACGGCCGTGCCGCACACCGACGCGAGCACGGCCGTACCGATCCGCGCCGGCCAGGCGCTCTCCTCCCTGTGGTGGACGTGCTGTTCAACGGTGAACATCGCGTCCCGACCCGCCTGCACCACCGCGCTGGAGGACGACGCGTGCCCGTGCTGCGTCGCGACCGCATCACCGTGACGGTCTGCGGAGTCGCCATGCCTTGCGCTGATGGCGCCGCGACGGCCATCGTCCTCGTGCTGGAAACCGTTCGACATGGTGCGTTCCCCCTCACACCCGACACCAGTGCGTAGAGGGTGCGTAGCCGACTTCCACGATTCCGGTCACGCACTATTGCGGTGACGGTCCCTTGAAGGAGAACAGCGGTGGGCTCGTGCAGTGTCCCGCGCGTGGCGACAGGTCGGGCGACTAGATCCTCGGGAAGCCTCCGCCGAGCCTGGGCCCGCGATCATCGTGGGCGGTCGGAACCGCCCAGATCGGGTTCACCACACGGCCCCCACCTGCTGGAGGTCCAGATCAACGTCATCGAACACGCCGGTCTGAGCGCCGCTTTAACAGTCGTCTCAGGTTCGCTCGTTATGAAGTAGGCGTCGCCGGGCGACGCGGGTCTCGGCCTGGCTGGCAGGGCCGAACGCGCCGTGCTCAGCGGCGGCACGGTCAGCGCCAGGCCGCATCGGATGGCGGCTGGATCGTCTACGTGACCCTGAAAGGCAGCCGTTCATGATCTCCGTGCTCGTGGTGGACGCCCAGCCGCTGCAGCGCTTCGGGTTTCGCATGTTGCTGGAGAGCGCTCCCGACACCGAGATCGTCGGCGAGGCCGAGAACGGGGCCGAGGCCGTTCGGTGGGCCGCCGAGCTGCGTCCCGACGTGGTGCTGATGGACATCCGCATGCCGGGCGTCGATGGGATCGAGGCCACCCGGCGCATCGTGGCCGCCGGTGGGCGTTCGCGGATCCTGGTGCTGACGACGGTCGACGTGGACCGGTACGCGCTCGCCGCGCTGCGGGCCGGGGCAAGCGGTTTCCTGTTGAAGGACATCCGTCCGGAGGAGTTGCTCGCCGGCATCCGGGCCGTCGCCGCCGGGGCCGCGGTGATCGCGCCGGCGCTGGCTCGGCGGCTGCTCGACGCGTTCGCCGACCGGCTCGGCGATGACCTCCGCGGGCCCGTGCGGGAGGATCCCCGGCTGGGTTCCCTGACCGGCCGCGAGCGCGAGATCCTCGTCGCCATCGGCCACGGCCTCACCAACGGCGAGATCGCGCGACGGTTCACGCTGTCGGAGTCGACGGTGAAGACCCACGTCGGGCGGGTCCTCGCCAAGATCGGCGCACGGGACCGGATCCAGGCCGTCATCCTCGCCTACGACCTGAGGCTCACCCGGCCGGTTCAGCGCGCGTCCGTCGGGCGTGCGAGGTGAAGTACCGAAGTCACCTGGGCCGGAGCGAGCCGAAACCGGCGCGTACTGGACTCAGGCCCGTGATGACGTGCTGGTCGACCAGTGTGGCCACTGGAACGGCCCGCCAACCGCCGGCGGGCCGCCGACACCCCTCTAGGCGGTCACGACCGAGTCGCCGCTGATCTTCACCGGGATCGGGGTCAGGCCGGTGTTCGCCGGCCCCTTCTTCCGGTCGCCGGTCGCGGCGTCGAACACGCTGCCATGGCCGGGGCAGGTGATGGTGCCGCCCACCGGTGCGGAAACAGTGACGCCCGCGTGCGGGCAGACCGGGTTGAGCCCTTTGACCTCGTTCTCCGATGGCCGGACGATCAGGACCTTGCCCGACGGTCCGGCCACGATCACCCCGCTGCCGACCGGGACGTCGGCCAGCTTGGCCAACGGCGTGCCACCGGAGCCGGAGGATCCTTCGGCGGGCGGGGTGGCGGCGGGTGTCCCGGACGAGCAGGCGGCCAGGGAAACCGGTGCGACCAGAGCGGCCAGCAGGCCGCAGACAACCGTGCGGCGTGTCGGATCCGGCAAGACTATGCCTCCTGAGCGCGAACAGTGGTGTTCTTCGGCTTGGTGACCTCGACGCTTCGTCAGGACTCGCGGGGGGAGACCGTCATGATGCCCGCGCACATCTCGTCGCTGGTGCCGTCGCCCCACACCACGTAGCGCGGCGGCAGCTTGCTCAACTGCGGCAGCAGTTCGCGCAGCCCCGCGTCGTGCGTGCACGTCACCCGCAGCGTGTCCCCCGGACCGATGTCCACCGGCGACGGCAGCTTCACCAGCCGCTGGTTGTCGAAGTCGAACTGCGGCACGTCCAGCACGACCTTGGCGTTCGGCGTGCCGGGGTTGAGTTCGACCTTGATGGCCCGCCCGAGCAGGTGCATGTGGCCGAACCCGGCGAACAGCGTCATCGGCGCCGGTACCTCGTGGTCGCAGGTCTGGGTGTTGCCGGGCCTCGGCGCGGTCTGGCCGCACTCCTCCAACTGACGATCCGCGGTTTCGCCGACCTCCGACCCGAACCGCTTCGTCACGTCCGCGATCGAGGTGGCCCGGTCGCAGAGCGGACCCGACTCGTCGGCGGTGCAGGGCAGCTCGGTCGGCGCGTCGAGCGGGAACGTGTCGAGTTCCCGTGTCCGCGGCGTGCCGTCGGTCAGCCGCAGCCGCACCGCGGAGCGGTCCGACCCGGCCGGCTTGCCGTCGGACATCAACAGGTTGTAGTGCATCTGGAGGATGATCAGGCTGCCCGGCTCCAGCTTGAAGCCGGCGTCCTGGGTGAACAGCGTCTCCGTGGCGCCCGGTGCCCAGGTGTCCACCCAAGTCGCGCCAGGGTCGGCGCTCTCGTCCTCGCTCTCCACGTCGGCGCCGACCACGCCGGTCCCGCCAAAGCACTGCCAGCCGAGGCCGGGGGTCTTCGCGTCCTGCTCGCGCACGAGGGCAGCGCCACTCGGCGGCACCGCGTACACGATGGCGTGGTGTGCGAGGGTGACGTTCTCCGGCATGACCTGGGTCCCGGTCAGGAACGCCGCCTTGGTCAGGCCCGGATCGATCACCTGGCACCGGTACTCGTCCGTGCCGCCGCCCTCCGGCGGTGCGGGCGTGTAGGCCTCGGCCATCTTCAGGTCGACGAACCGCTCCCCGGCGCGCAGCGGCTGCGGTGGAGCCGATGACTCGCCCGCGTGCGCGCTGTGCGAGCCGGCCGCCGCGGGCGCCGCACTGTTCTTGGCGTCCGACCCGCAGGCGACGACGGCGAACGCCGTCGCCAGCGCCATGGTGGCCGCCCCGACCCTCCGAAGTGGACTATCAGGTTTCGTCATGACCTGAACGCTAGGCCGGATTCCGTCCCGTTTCGTCGTACCGCGGTCGTCATTCTCGGGAACGAGGTGGTACCACGGTACTTCTCCCCGGAGCACGCTTTAACGGTCGTCTCAGGTTCGCTCGGTAGGAAGTCGGCGTCAGACAAGCGATGCGACCCGTATGTAGGAGGCTAGTGATGGCAGTCGACGCAGCGCCGTCCGGAGAAGCGCCCCCCTGGCGATTGGCAGGCCGGTGGGTGCCGTGGCTGGTGATCGGCTTGTGGGTCGTGCTGGCGGTGGTCATGGTGCCGTTGAGCGGAAAGTTGAGTTCGGTCACCACCGACAGCGCCACGGACACCCTGCCGGCCAACGCCGAGTCCACAAAGGTCGCGGTGCTGGAGGACAGCCTCCCCGGCGGGGACGACAACACGTTCGTCTTCGTGTACCACCGCGACGGCGGCTTGACCTACGCCGACCGCGCGACGGTCGAGCGCCACTACAACACCCTTGCCGAGCGGTACCCGCCGAAGGTGGTGACCCCGGCGGGCGAGGACGACGAGGGCCCGCGGACGAGACCCTCCAACGACGGCAAGGCGATGATGTTCACCCTCGACGTGAGCACGACCTACGGCGCACCGGAGGCCGTCGTCGGCCCGTTGCGCGACGCCGCGAAGGACCGCCCCGCCGGCCTGGAACTCGACGTGACCGGCCCGGCCGCGGTCGACGGCGACATGGACGCCGTCTTCGACGGCATCGACCTGCAGGTCCTCCTCACCACCGTCCTCGTCGTCACGCTGCTGCTCATCCTCACCTACCGCAGCCCGGTGTTGTGGCTCATCCCGCTCGTGGCCGTGGGCGCGGCCGCACTGACCTCGATGGCGACCGTCTACCTGCTCGTCAAGGGCTTCGGCATCGTGATCAACGACCAGAACTCGGCGCTGCTGACGATCCTGGTGTTCGGCGTCGGCACGGACTACGCGCTGTTGCTCATCGCCCGGTACCGGGAAGCGTTGCACCACCACGAGAACGTCCGGGTCGCGATGGTCCACGCGCTGCGCGGCGCGGCGCCCGCCATCGTCGCGTCCGCGGCCACCGTGGTCGCCGGTCTGCTCTGCCTGCTCGTCGCGGACCTGAACAGCACCAGCGGGTTGGGCCCGATCGGCGCGGCAGGCATCCTGTGCGCGCTGGTGGCCATGCTGACGCTGTTCCCGGCGATGCTGGTGGTGCTCGGCAGGCGGATCTTCTGGCCGGCCATCCCGCGGTTCAGCACGGCCGTGGAGGAGGAGCCGGGGCTGTGGGGGCGGCTCGGCGCCGTCCTCAGCCGTCGCCGGTGGGTGGCGACGCTCAGCTCGCTCGCGGTCCTCGGGGTGCTCGCCATCGGCCTGGCGGGCAACACCGGTGCCCTGCGGGAGCAGGACCAGTTCGTGTCCGCGCCGGAGTCGGTCACCGGCTTCACCGTTCTCCGCCAGCACTTCCCGGAGCTCGGCGGCCAGCCGATGACGATCTTCACGCGGCCGGCGCACCAGGAGCGGGTGCTCGACATCGTCAAGGGCACTCCCGGTGTGGCAGTGGCCGTCCCTGGTCAGACCAGCGGTGGCTGGGCCGACATCTCCGTGTTCCCGACGGACGCGCCGGACACCGTCGCGGAGTACGACACGATCAAGCGGGTGCGCACCGCCGTGCACGCGGTGAGCGGGGCGGAGGCGATCGTCGGCGGGCCGAGTGCGGAGAACCTCGACACCGAGGTGACCACCAGCCGCGACGAGAAGTTGGTGATCCCGTTGGTGCTGGCCGTCGTCCTGCTCGTCCTCGGGTTGCTGCTCCGAGCGATCGTGGCCCCGCTGGTCCTGATGGCCACGGTGATCGTCTCGTTCGCGGCGGCCTTCGGCGGCAGCGTGTTCGTTTTCGACACGATCCTCGGGTTCAAGGGCGTCGACTACTCGGTGCCGCTGCTGGCGTTCCTGTTCCTGGTGGCGCTCGGCGTCGACTACAACATCTTCCTGGTCAGCCGGGCCCGGGAGGAGACCGTGCGCCTGGGTACCGGGAAGGGCATGCTCAAAGCCCTCTCCGCCACCGGTGGCGTCATCACCTCGGCGGGCCTGGTCCTGGCGGCCACGTTCGCGGTCCTCGCCTCGCTTCCGCTGGTGATGCTGATCGAGGTCGGGTTCCTGGTCGCCTTCGGCGTGCTGCTCGACGCCCTGCTGGTGCGGTCGGTCCTGGTGCCCGCCCTCACCCTGCTGATCGGCAGGCGGATGTGGTGGCCGAGCAGGCTGTCCCGGCCGGTGGAGCCGCCGGACGGTCAACGGTCGCACGTGGACGATGAGGAGCTCGCGCTGCAACGGTGAGCGCGGCGGCACCGACGAGATCCGGGACGGGCTCCAGGCCCGTCCCGGATCTTTTCACGGGCCCGACGGTCGCCGCCCTGTGGTCCTGTGCTGTGCGGCTGGGGCTGGGTCAGCGCACGGCGGTGTCCTCCCCGGCGGTGAGCCGCGCGATCGGGGCGGCCGGGAGGTCGACCCGGAGCAGCGCGCCACCGCGTGCGGACCGGGCGACGGTGGCCCGGCCGCCGTGGGCGTCGACGACCCGCTGCACGATCGACAGCCCCAGACCGGATCCCGGCAGCGCACGGGCGCTGTCGGCACGGTAGAACCGGTCGAACACCCGCGGTACGTCGGCGGCGTCGATGCCCGGCCCGGCGTCGTC
>DATMCA010001875.1:0-6634 GCA_035559015.1 Umezawaea sp.
GCAGCAGGGCGCTGTCGCCCACGTCGAGCGGACGTTCCTTTCTCGGCATGCCCCCACACCCCCCCGGCGCGATTCTTCAGGCTTTGTTTGTTGGCCGTCCAGGAGTCGAGCGTGAACAACCCGTCCGCAGTAGGGATGTCAGGACCGCGACCACGAACCGGAAGGCACACCTGGTGTTCACCCATCCGGCCACGACCGCGCTGCTCCTCGCCACGACCGCGCCCGCCCCGGTTCCCGTTCTCCCGCGGGCCGAGGTGGTCGGTCTGATCGCGGGCCGGGGCGTCGGCGACGTCAACGACACCGCCGCCCGCTACGCCGTGCACGCGACCGACCTGGGAATCATGTGGCGGGACGGCCTCGGCCGGGTCGCGATCGCCTTCGGCGACACCTACGGCGAGGGCTGGGGCGGGCACGGCGCCGGGCCGGAGACCGCGGACTGGCGGTTCAACGTCCTCGCGCAATCCACCGACACCGACCTCTCCGACGGCCTCTCGATCGACTCGATGGTCACCGACCGGCCGGGGCACGCCGCCCAGGTCTTCGCGGCGGACCCGTCGGTGCCGGAGGTGACCGTCATCCCGACCGCCGCCGTCAGCGTCGGGTCCCGCGACTACCTGCACTACATGTCCGTGCGCGCCTGGGGATCCGGCGGCGACTGGGTGACCAACTACGCGGGTCTGGCGTACTCCGACGACGGCGGCCGGACGTGGGTCGAGCCCGAGACCGCGCGCTGGGCGAACTCCGGTGGTGGCAGCGCCTTCCAACTCGGCGCGATGGTGCGCGAGGCCGGTTACGTGTACGTGTTCGGCACGCCCGACGGCAGGCTCGGGGACGCGAGCGTGAGCCGGGTCCCGGAGAACTCCGTGCTGGACCTGGCCGCCTACGAGCACTGGACCGCGTCGGGGTGGCGGAGGGGCGCGCTCGACCGCGCGATCCCGGTGATGACCGGGCAGGTCGGCGAACTGTCCGTGCAGTACAACTCGGTGCTGGGCCGGTGGGTCGCGCTGCACCTCGACGAGAGCCGCGCGGGGATCGTGCTGCGCACCGCGCCCGACCCGACGGGCCCGTGGACCGGCGGCCGGGTCGTGGTCGACGGGGCGGACCACCCCGGCCTCTACGGGGCGTTCCTGCACCCGGACAGCGCCACGAGCCCGGTGCTGCACTTCGCTATGTCGCGATGGGACCCGTACCACGTCGAACTGGTTCGACTGCCGCTCGCCGTCGTGCCCGCCGACGTGGACGTGCTCCAGGAGGGCGGTTTCGAACACCGCACCGGCGCCTGGCGGGTCACCGGCCGGGGCGGCGTCGACGAGGGGCTCGGCCTGGCGCACTCGGGGGCGAACAACGCGTGGGTGCGGCACGACAGCGGCTGGAACGACCAGTCCCAACGGGCCGTCGTCCGACCGGGCACCCGCTACCGCCTCACCGGGTGGCTGCGCAGCTCCGGGACGACGAGCGACGGCTACTTCGGCGTCCGGCGCCCCGGCGGCGGCGTGGTCGCCGAGGCGAAGTACGGCTCGCTGCCCACGTACACCCGGTTGGCCGTCGAGTTCGTCGCGACCGAGCCGGTGGTCGAGGTGTTCGCGGGCCTGCGGGCCAACGGGCAGGACACCTGGGCGCAGATCGACGACGTCCGGCTCGAACCACTCGGGTGACCGGGCCTAGCCGGTCACGTGCGCGCGCATGGCCTCCGCGTAGGCGGCGACCTCGACGAACGACGTCACCGTGTTCTCGCCTTCCCCCACGGCCGCGGTCTCGGGGCACTCCCGCGGACCGGTGATCCGCGCCTCCGCCACCAACTTGCCGGTCCTCACCTCGTAGAGCTTCAGCTCCGCGACGTCGAGTTCCACGGTGAGGGACCGGTTCCCGCCCTCGGTCCCGAACGCGGGTCCGTAGGCGCAGACCAGGTCGGTCGGCTCCTCGTCCAGCTTGTCCTCGCACAGCACGAGCTGGATGTCGCCCGCGTCGGCCTTGTCGGGCGCCCACGACGGCCACGGGTCCGGCCACTCGTCGTACTCGCCGTACAGGGTCCCGAAACCGTGAGCCTGGGTCGGGTGCGGCGGCGGCCCGTCGTAGGCGGCGCCGGTGGGGAAGGACTTGCCCTTGCAGACCGCTTCGAGGTCGGTCGTCGGGGAGAGCCGGCGGGGAGTCGTTGTGGTTGGCGGCTCGGTGGTGACCTGTGTCGACCCGGTCCGCGGACCGGCCGCGGGCTCCGTGTCGCCGCACGCGAGCAGTGCCGCGGAGATGATCACCAATCCGGACGCCCTCGCCAGTCGCGCGCTCACCGGCCGAAGTCTTCCACCGCCGAGCCGGCACCGAGACCGCCGAACGGCCGCCGGAGGTCCTCTGTGGACGGGTCACCGGCCGAGCAGGTCCCGTGCCCGGCGGCGGGCCTCGTGCAGCGGGGCGGTGTCGTGGCTCGCGGCGGCCGTCAGGATCTCGCCGAGTCGGCGGCCGATGTCGCGCACCCGCCGGTCGGCCTCCTCGGGTGACGCGCCGTCCAGTTCGCGGGCCACGGCGGAGACGATGCCGCCCGCGCCGACGACCGTGTCCGGGGCCCAGCGGATCCCGCGCTCGTGCAGCAGGTCGGCGGTGGAGTCGGTGTCGAGCTGGTTGTTCGCCGCGCCGACGATCGCGCGGCAGCGCAGGCGGGGCACGGTGGTCGGGGTCAGGAGGCCGCCCACCGCGGACGGGACGACGATGTCGACGTCGGCGAACAGCGCGTCGCCCGGCTCGGTCCACGTGGCGCCCCACCGGACGGCCACGGGTCGGCGGGAGGGGTCGATGTCGGTGGCCACCAGGCGGGCGCCCGCCGCGGCCAGGTGGTCGCCGACGAGGGTGCCGACGTGGCCCAGTCCCAGCAGGGAGAAGCTCAGCGATCCGAGCGGACGGCCGCCCAGGACGTGGTGGCGCACGGCGTCGATGGAGGCGATCACCCCGGCCGCCGTGGGGCCGGACGAGTCGCCGCTGCCGCCCGCCGACTCCGGACGGCACAGCGCGCGCGTGGTGCCGCGGCCGATCGCGATCATGTCCTGGGGCGTGGACCCGATGTCCGGTCCGGTCGAGTAACCGCCGTCGAAGCCTGCGACCACGTCGGCGACGTCGGCGAGCAGGTCGGCGCGGCGCGGGCCGGTGAACTCGGCCGCGGTGGCGGGGTCGAGCGCCACGACCGTCTTGCCACCGCCGTGCGCGAGCCCGGCCAGCGCCGCCTTCTCGGTCATCGCCGACGACAGCCACAGCGCGTCGGTGAGCCCGTCGCGCCAGGTCGGGTAGGCCTTGATCCGGCAGCCGCCCAGCGCGGGACCGAGCCGGGTCGAGTCGACGCACACGATGATCATCTGCCCGCTGCGGGTGCCGCGCTCGATCCGCACCACCTCCGGCTTCCCCGCGACCACGGCCGACCCGGTGTCGAGATTCAGCGTCATGCTCTTCTCCCGTTCAGAAGTTCGAGGTCCTGGGCTAACTTTGATCCGGACGAACCCGTCGTGGAGCGAGCACCGAACTTCGTTCGGCAGAGGGAATGGGTGGGTGGGCGTGGACGAACTTGATTCGGCGATCCTGCGTGAACTCCAGGCCGACGCCCGGCTCACCAACCGCGAACTGGCGGCCCGCGTCGGCCTGGCGCCGTCGAGCTGCCTCGTGCGCACGAGGGCGTTGCGGGAGCAGGGGATCCTGACCGGGTTCCACGCCCAGGTCGACCTCGCGAAGATCGGCCGGGGCGTGCAGGCGCTGATCGCGTTCACCATCCGGCCGCTGAGCCGGGACGTCATCCGCGGGTTCGAGACCTTCGCGCTGAAGCAGCCCGAGGTGCTGGCCGTCTTCGTGCTCGGCGGCAGTGACGACTTCCTGGTGCACGTCGCCGTCCCCGCGATCAGCGACATGCACACGATGCTGGTGGACCGCTTCAGCAAGCGGAAGGAGGTCGTCGGCTTCCGCACGTCGATCATCTACCAGCACACGCGGCGGCTCTCGATCGAGCCGGTCCACGAGGACTGAGCGGGCCACCCGGTCGACTCCTCGGGCTCGGGCGGGGCTGCGGCGAGCCCCGCCCGTCGAGGACTATGACGAACGCCACCGACCAAGTTGGTCGGTAAACCGACCAACTTGGTCCGGATGCTCGTACGGTGGTCGTCATGACCCGACCGTTCCGGCAGCAGGTCGACGAGAGCATCCTCGACCAGGCCGCCGCGCTCTTCGCCCGCCGCGGCGTCGCCAAGACCTCCGTCCAGGAGGTCGCGGACGCGGTCGGTCTGTCGAAAACCGGTCTGCTGCACCACTTCCCGAGCAAGGACGCCCTGCACGAGGCCGTGGTCGCCCAGACGACCTCGCTGGGGGAGCGGGTGCTCGACCGGGTGCGGGGCCTCCCCGTGGGCGTCGACCGCGACCGGGCCGCCCTCGAAACGCTGATCGACATCGCGTTCGCCCACCCCGGCATGGTCGCCATGCTCCTGACCCCCGTGATGCAGGGCAGCGACGACGCCGTCAAGCCCGCGGACGGGGGTGTCGGCGGAGCCGCGTTCGAGGCCTTCGGCGTCGACCCCCTCAAGCCCGTGGACGAGCGCAGCGTCCGGGTGGCGGGCGCGCTGGTCGTGCTGGCCGTCCTGAGCCTCTCGGCGCACCGCGGCGACCAGGTCGCGACCTGGCGCCCCCACATCATCGCCACCTGCTTCGACGCGCTCGGCCACGGTCGTCCCGGCGCGTCCCGTACCGACTCCGACCAGGTTGAGGACTGATCTCCATGGCACGTTTCCTGTCCCGAATCGGGGCGTTCGCGCACCGGCACCGGCTGTCCGTGATCGCCGTCTGGCTCGTCGTGCTCTTCGGAGCGGGCGCCGGAGCGGTCACGCTCGCCGGGGAGACCTCCAGCTCGTTCTCCATCCCCGGCCAGGAGTCGACCACCGCCCTGGAGCGGATCGGCCAGGAGTTCGGCACCGACGGAGCCCAGGCGAAGGTGGTGGTGCGCGCCCCCGAGGGGCAGACGCTGACCACGCCGGAGAACGCCAAGGTGCTCGGTGACCTGGTCGCCCAGCTGGGAGGCCTGTCCGGCGTCAAGTCGGCCACCAACCCGCTGGACCCGAAGGCGCCGTCGGTCAACGCCCAGCAGAACACCGCTTACAGCACCGTGACGTACAACGCCGCCGTCGGCGAGGTGACCGCGGAGCAGCAGAACGCCCTGCTCGCGGCCGTGGACGAGGCCAGGGGCACCGGCTTCACGGTCGAGGCCACCGGCCAGGCCGTCCAGCCCGCCTTCCACATCGGCGGCATCGCCGAGGGGCTCGGCGTCGTCGTCGCCCTGATGATCCTGGTCATCACCTACAGCTCGCTGATCGCCGCCGGGATGAACCTGCTGACCGCGCTCGTGGGCGTCGGCATCGGCGTCCTGGGCGTCACGATCGCCACCGGCTTCGCCGACCTGTCGTCGACCACCCCGATCCTCGCGGGCATGCTCGGCCTCGCCGTCGGCATCGACTACGCGCTGTTCATCGTCACCCGCTTCCGCCACGAGCTGCGCCGCGGCTCCGAGGTCGGAGCCGCCATCGCCACGGCCGTGGGCACGGCGGGCTCGGCGGTCCTCACCGCCGGTCTGACCGTGGTCATCGCCCTGACCGGCCTGGTCGTGGTCGGCATCCCGTTCCTGACCCAGATGGGCGTCGCGGCCGCCGCGACCATCGTCGTCGCCGTCCTGGTCGCGATCACCCTGGTCCCGGCCGCGCTGAGCCTGCTCGGTCAGCGGGTGCTGCCGCGCAAGCAGCGCGGGATCGTCGTCGCGGACGACACCGAGGTGACGAGCGACCGCGGGTTCCTGGCCCGCTGGAGCACCGTGGTCACGCGGCAGCGCGTCCTGTCGCTGGCGCTCGCCGTGGCCGTGCTCGGCGTGATCGCGATCCCGTTCGCCTCGATGCACACCACCCTGGTGCAGCGGCCCGCCTCGGACAGCACCCAGGCGCGCGCCGACCAGATCCTCACCGACGGTTTCGGCGCCGGGTTCAACGGCCCGATCATCGTGCTGTTCGACGGCGCGGGCGCTCCCGCCGCCGCCGAGAAGGCGGGTCCGGCGATCGCCGGGCTGAACGACGTGGCCCTCGTGACCCCGCCGATCCCCAACGCCGACGGCAGCGCGGCCCTGGTCACGGTCATCCCGAAGTCCGGCCCGACCAGCGAGGCCACCGAGCAGCTCGTGCAGGACCTGCGCGCCCTGCCCGCCGCCACCGATGGTCCGGGCTTCTCCGTCACCGGCGCCACGGCGGTCAGCGTCGACGTCGCGAAGAGCCTCGACGAGGCCCTGCCGATCTACCTGGCCCTGGTCGTCGGCCTGGCGCTCGCGCTGCTGGTCCTCGTCTTCCGCTCGCTGCTCGTGCCGCTGGTCGGCGTGCTCGGCTTCCTGCTGACGATCGGCGCCTCGCTGGGCGCCACGGTCGCGGTGTTCCAGTGGGGCTGGCTGGCCGACCTGGTCGCGCTCGACAGCACCGGCCCGCTGATCAGCCTCACCCCGATCCTGGTGATCGGCATCCTGTTCGGCCTCGCGATGGACTACCAGATCTTCCTGGTGTCGCGGATGCACGAGGCGCACAGCCACGGCGCCGCACCGCTGGACGCGATCCGCACCGGCTTCCGGCAGGCGGCCCCCGTGGTC
>DATMCA010001876.1:0-16349 GCA_035559015.1 Umezawaea sp.
GCCGACGCCCCGACCGGTGAAGGGTTCGGCGCCGTCCTGCGCGACCGGACGTTCGTGTGGTTCGTCGTCGCCGAGTTCCTGGTGCTCACGATCCTCTACCAGTCCGAGAGCGGCCTGCCGATCGCGATGGGCCTGGACGGGTTCTCGCCGAGCACGTTCGGGCAGGTGGCCGCGGTCAACGGGATCCTGATCGCCGTGGTGCAGCTCCCGCTCACCCGGCTCTACCAGCGCTTCCCGGAGTCCGGGGTGCTCGCCGGTTCGTCGGCGCTCATCGGCATCGGCTACTCGGTCCTGCTGTTCGGCCACTCGTCCTGGGTCTACGGGGCGTCCATCGTGGTGTGGACCCTGGGCGAGATCGGCAACACACCGACCAGCTTCGCCATCGTGGCCCGCATCTCTCCTGACCACCTCCGCGGCCGCTACCAGGGTCTGTTCCAGGTCGCCTGGACGGGATCGCTGGTGGTGGCGCCGCTGGTGAGCGGACTGGTGATCGACACCTGGGGTACCGCTCCACTCTGGGCGGGGTGCCTGGTAGTCGGCCTGGCCGCGGCGGCGGCGCAGTTGGGCATCGGCACCCGGCTCAATCGGCGCGCCGAGGTCGAGACGCCGGTCACGGCTGAACACCAGCCTGCTCCGCCGTGAGGGCCCGTGAATCTCCGATCGCAGCAGATCAAGACCCCTCGCGCCCACGCGGTCGCAGGACGCGAAATCCGACTGGAGGACTCAATGGTGAACCGTGAGGGCGACCGCCCGTCCGCTGTGATGGTCATGAGTGACCTGGCGGCCCTGGCCCGCCAACACAGCCTGATCACCGACATCGCGGAGCGCGGGCTGGTGCCGCTCGTCGTCGTCGGACCCACGACCGACCTGGCGAAACTGACCGCGCACATCGAGGACGACACGCACCCGCTGTCCCGGATCGCGGCCGTCCGCCAGCTCCCCGGCCCCGCCATCGACAGCGTGCTGGCGTCGGTGCAGGACTGGATCTCGGACTACGACGTGCGCGGGGTGATCTGCAGCGGGGAGGTCTTCGTCGACCCGTGCGGGGTCCTGTCCGAGATGCTGGGCCTGCCGGGCCCCGGGCCCTGGGCGGCACGGGTGTGCCGGGACAAGGTCATGCAGCGCGTCGTCCTGCGCGAGCACGGGCCGTCGTGGCGCGCCTTCGCCCCCCACGACCGGGACGCCGCGACGTCCGAGGTGTACCCGTGCGTGGTGAAGCCCTCGGGGCGGATGTTCAGCTCCGGGGTCGTCCGGGTCTCCGACGAGGCGGAGCTGCGCGCCGCGCTGGGCCAGTACGGGCCGGACGAGACGATCCTGGTGGAGGAACTGGTCACCGGACCGGAGTTCTCGGTCGAGGCGCTGGTCCACCGCGGCGAGGTGGTGTGGAGCGGTGTCACCGCCAAGCTCACCAACGAGGACAGCAGCCGGTACTTCACCGAGATCGGCCACACCAGTCCCGCCGACCTGCCGCTCGCCGAGTCGAGCGCGCTCATCGCGGCGAACGCGGCGATCCTCAAGGCGTTGCGGTTCGACAGCGGCATCACCCACGCGGAGTTCCGGCTGCGGGACGGGCAACCCGTGCTGATGGAAGTGGCCGCCCGCCTCCCCGGCGACGCGATCATGATGATGTGGCACCTGGCCACCGGCAAGGCCCTCGAACCGGCCATCCTCGACCTCGCCCTCGGCATCCGGCCCGAGTACCCGGCACCGACCCGACGAGCCGTGCAGCGCTTCGTGGAGCACCGCCCCGGCACGCTGGCGGACGTCCGGTACGAGGGTCAGACGGTGTCCTGGATCGCGGAGGACGGCTACTGGCCGAGCGTGACGCCGTCCGACGCGGAGGCCCCTGCCCGGTGCGCGGCGGTCATGGTCGGGCTCCCGCGGGGCGCCGAGCTCAGGATGTTGAACGATTCGAGCGGGCGCTCGGCGTGCGTGGTCGTCGACCTCCCCTGGGGGGCCGACCCCGACGCGGAGGTGGGCGCCTTCGTGGACCGGGTCGAACTGGTCGTCTGAGCAGACTGCTCGATCCGTCCGGCCCGTACGACGAGGAGAACGGGAAAGGGAGAGAGACCGATGCCGCGTGTCGCGTTCACGACTTTCGCAATCCTGAAGAAGCCGTACGGGAATCCCGAGGTCCAAGGCTACGACGACCTGACACCGGACGCGTTCGAGGCGGCGGAGGGCAGTCCGGGCTTCATCGCCCGCGCCAAGGAGGACGCCGAGGAGAGCCACCTCAGCAACTTCGTGCGGCACTGGGGGGAATGGGGCAAGTTCGACGTCCCGCGCTTCTACACGGGCGGCCGGACCACCGAGACCGACAGCCGCGCCTCCACGCTGTCGCTGTGGACCGACGTGGAGTCCATCTTCTCCTTCGTCTACACAGGACTGCACCGCGACATCCTGCGCAGGCGGCAGGAGTGGTTCCTCAAGCCCGAGTGGCCCAGCTACGCGATGTGGTGGGTCTCCGACGACACCATCCCCACGTGGTCGGACGCCTGCCACCGGCTGGAGCACCTGCACGACCACGGTTCGACCCCCGACTCGTTCGGGTTCCGCCGACCGTTCGCCTCCGACGGCACCCCGGTCCGGCTGCGCCCGGCCGGGCGCCGGGGGTCGGCGACCGATGAGTGAGATCCACTCCGCGCCGATGGTCGTCGGCGACGGGCAGCACCGCGACAGCCGCTGAGCCACCTCGTCCACTCCACCACCCAGGGGGACTTTCCGTGATCACGCGTGCCTTCGACAGGTCGGCGATGAGCTGGTCCTACGAGATGCACCTCCAACCGATGCTCTCCGCCGCCGACATCCGGGGGCTGCCGTTCGGCTCCGTCTTCGGCAGCGTCCCCGCGCACAGCACCTCGAAGCGGCACGCCCACCAGGACGGTGAGATGTTCATCGTCCTGGCGGGCAGGGCGGTCGTGGTGCTCGGGGACGAGGAGCGCGAGCTGGCGCCCGGCGGGGTCGTCTACCTGTCGCCCTTCGCCTTCCACGAGATCCGCAACGAGATCGACGAGGCGTTCGACATCGTCTCGATCTACTGGGAGCACATCCCGAGCGCCGTCGAGGTCCTCGACCAGGTTCCTCCACGCGACCGGTTCCCCGAGCGGACGCTGGTCTTCTGCCCCCCGCCCACGCCCAACGGCGGCCTGCACCTCGGTCACCTCGCCGGCCCGTACGTCCGGGCCGACATGCTGGTGCGCGCGCTCCGCAGCACGGGCCGCGACGCCCGGCACGTCACCGGCACCGACGACCACCAGTCGCACGTCGCCGCCGCGGGACTGCTGCGCGGCGTCGACCCGGCCGCCGTGGCGGCGGGCCACGGCGAGGCCATCCTGGCGACCCTGCGCGCCGCCGGTGTCGACTGCGACCGCCTGACCCGTCCCGCGACGGACACGGGGCACGCCGACCGGATCCGCGAGCTGTTCGCCCGACTCGCCTCCTCGCCCGCCGTCCGGGAGGAGGAGCGGGAGACCGCCTACTGCCCGAAGTGCGACCTGTCGCTGCACCAGGCGTACGCGCGGGGAGGGTGCGCGCACTGCGGCGGGGACGCCGACGGGGAGATCTGCGAGGCCTGCGGTCGACCCAACCAGACCAGTGAGCTCATCAACCCGGAGTGCCGGATCTGCGGCGGCCCGGCCGTCACCCGCCCGGAGCGGGCGTTGTGGCTGGACCTCGACGCCTACTCGGAGCAGTTGCGGGAGTACCTGCGAGTCTCCTACACCTCGCCCGACCTGCTGGCGCTGGTGGAGCGACTGCTGGACGAGGGACTGCCCGCGTACCGGCTCACCCGGAGCACCGAGTGGGGCGTAGGAGTGGGGGAGGGGCAGGCCGTCGACGCCTGGGTGGACCTCTCGCTGACCTTCCTGGCCGCCGCACAGGCCGAGCGTGAGCAGGAGGGCCCGGCGCGGATCACCCTCTTCCTCGGCTACGACAACAGCTTCTTCTACGCGGTCCTGCTACCGATCCTGGCCTTCGCGGCCGGACAGGCCGACCACCTGCCCGCCGCGTTCGTCACCAACCAGTTCCTGCACCTGGACGACGCGAAGTTCTCCACCAGCCGTGGTCACGCGATCTGGGCCGACCCCGCCCTCGCCGAGGCGGGCCCGGACGCCGTGCGCCTCGCCCTGCTGCGCAACGCCCCGGAAGGACGCGTCACGCGGATCAGCCAGGAGCACGCCGACCGGCTCGCGCAAGACCCCCTCTACGAAAGCGCCAGGGAGTGGCTGGGCGGCTTCGCGCCCCTGACCGAGCAGTGCGGGGGCCAGGTGCCGGGCACCGGCGCGTGGACGGACGCGCACCGCGAGTTCTACCGGTACCTCAACCTGGTCACCCGTCAGCTCGACGGCCTGCTGCTCCCGGAGTCGTTCAGCGCGCGCGGGTACGTTCAGCTGCTGGAGTCCTTCGTGGCGCGCTCCGCCGAGTTCAGGGCGACGGAGGAGGCGCTGCGCCGGGTCCCGTCGCTGGCGGAGGAGGCGCGCACGAGCCTGGCCCTGGAGTACCTGGCGGCAAAGGTGTTCGCCGCGCTGGCCTGGCCGATCACGTCCGTGCTGGCCCAGCAGGTCTGGGACTGGCTCGGCCTGCCCGCGCAGCCGGTCCGCGAGGCCGATTGGTCGTTCCTGCCCTCCGGCACCCGGTGCACGTCGAGCGCGCCCGACCTCGCAGCGCCCGCCGCGGGCGCGAGATCGTGAGCGGGGACCTACCCGCCAGTGCGGACGTCGTGGTGGTGGGAGCCGGGATCACCGGCGCCTCCATCGCACACCACCTGGCGCGCCGTGGCGTGTCCGTCGCCGTGATCGAGCAGGCGCCGGGACCGGGCGCCGGGGCGACCGGCCGCTCCGGTGGCATGGTGCGCGCCTACGACCCCGACACGGCGATTGCGGAACTGGCGTTGCCGAGCCTCGCCGCCTACCGGGATCCTGAGCGCTGGGCGTCGGGGCGGGCTCCGCTGCACGCCGTCGGCGCGGTGACCGCGGCCGACCCCGCGCAGGAGTCCGCCCTCCGGGAAGCCACTGGGCGGATCAACGGTGTGCTGCGCACCTCGGCGCACGTGGTGGCGGGGTGCGACGAGGTGGCGGGCGTGTGCTTGGCGGGCGGTGTCGCCCTCGTCGAGCCGGAAGCGGGCTGGGTGGCGCCCGCGGAGGTCACGGTGGACTGGCTGGCGCAGGCACGTGCCGACGGAGCCGTTGTCCACCAGGGGGTTCGCGTGCTCGGGGTGGAAGCCCGTGGTGGACGCCCGGCGGTGCTCACGGAGGCCGGCGTGGTCAGTGCCGGGGCCGTGGTCGCGGCGGTCGGGCCCTGGGCGGCCGACCCGGTCCGCGGGCTGCGGCCCGCTTCACCGGTCCGGTCGCGCTCGATCCAGGTGAGCGTCGTGGAACGCCGTCCTCCCGCATCGCCTCACTCGACCTTCGTCGACCTGCGCACCGGGCTGTACGCCAAGCCGATCGGCTCGGACCGGACGCTGCTCGGCATGCCGCACCTCGTTTGGGATTCCGACTTCGACTCGCGGCCGGATCCCGAGCACGCGCGGGCCACCATTTCCGCGCTCACCGCCCACTTCCCGTGGCTCGCGACGGCGGTGCGCCTCAGCGCGGTCCGCGCGACGGACGCGTTCGGCTCGCCCGGACAGGCCGGGCTGCTGGACGGCACCGGCGTGCCGCACGTGTGGTCGGTCCGGGGCTGGAACGGTGGCGGCGTCAAGACCGCGCCGGAGGCAGGCCGCCGCATCGCGGACGCGTGCGTCGCGGACATCGCCTGACAGCGCTCGGCCCGGCTCCACCACACCCGTTTCCACTAAAAGGGGGAACAATGACCCGCTGTCACGACGTGCTCGGCATCGGCTTCGGTCCGGCGAACCTGGCACTGGCCATCGCCTTCGAGGAGGAGGGCCACGACGTCGACGCGCGTTTCCTGGAATCCAGGCCGGGCCCGCACTGGCAGAGCGCCATGATGCTCGACGGGGCAGACATCCAGAACCACCCCGTGCGGGACCTCGTTTCGCTGCGCAACCCGCGCAGCCGTTACAGCTTCATCAACTACCTCTTCGAGAACGGGCGGTTGCTCGAACACCTCAACGTGCCGATGGAGTTCCCGCTGCGCAAGGAGTACGCGCGGTACATCTCCTGGGTCGCCGGTCAGTTCGGGAATCTGGTCGACTACGACGTGCACGTCACCGGCGTCGCGCTCGACCGCGACGCCGAGGGCGGTCCGGCCTACACCGTCACCACCTCCACCGGGCGGACCGTCCGGGCGCGCACCCTCGTGGTGGGCACCGGGCGGGCTCCCTTCATCCCGGAACCGTTCGACGCGGTGGACTCACCGCGAGTCTTCCACCTGACGCGCTACCTGCCAGCGCTGCAGGAGTTGGGCTTCGCGGGCGAAGACAGCCGGTCGCCACGAGCCGTGACGGTCGTCGGGGGCAGCCAGAGCGCGGTCGAACTCACGCTCGACCTCGCGCGGCGCTTCCCCCGCGCCGAGGTGACCAACCTCGTGCGCACGGTGTCGTTGCGTTTGAAGGACACCAGCCCGTTCAGCGAGGAGGGGTTCTTCCCGGACTTCACCGACTACTACTATCGCGCTTCCCGCGAGCGCAAGCACGCCATCGACGCGTACATGCGCCTGACGAACTACTCGTCGGTCGATGGCGACGTGCTGCACGAGCTGTACCGGCTCATCTACGAGCAGCGCCTTGACGACGACCAGCGAGTGTTCGTCAGCTGCAGCCGCCAGGTGCGCGACGTCCAGGTCAGGGAGGACGGCGTCCACCTCGGTGTGGAGGAGTTGAACACCGGGGAGTTCGAAGAGCACGAGGCCGACTTCGTCGTGCTGGCCACCGGATTCCGCGACCTCGGCCCGGCCGCGCACCAGGAGCGCGTCCCCGCGCTCCTGCGTGACGTCGCCGACGACTTCGTCTTCGACAGCCACGGTTACTTGGCCGTGGGACAGGACTACGAGGTGCGGCAGCTGGACGCCGACACGCCCGCGCTCTTCCTCAACGGCTTGTGCGAGTCCACGCACGGGATCGGCGACGCCGGTTCGTTCAGCCTGCTGTCCCTCAGGGCCAAGGCCATCGCAGAAGGCCTTCGGAAACGCCTTCCGTGATGGACCAGCCGGACATCCGCGGTGCGGCGGTCGGAGCGCACGCACCGGGAGCGGACACGGACGACCGGACAGCGCGAAGGCCGGAGCTGCGGATCGCCACCCACGTCGCAGGCGGTGTCCTCGGGGCCGCGATGGTGATCATGCCGTCCGTCGTCGCTGCCTTGGCGCACGGGCGCAGCCTCCTCGTCTGGGCCGCGCACGTCCTGCTCGGTGGATCGATCAGCCTCGTGCTGGCGATGGTGGTCCGCACGAGGGTGCGGTCGACCTCGTTGGCGGGTGCCGTGGGGGCTTTGCTGGGCCCGTGGGGGGAACGGGTGGTGGACGCCTTGTTCGCCATCGCGTTCACCGCCGGGCAGGCGGCAATCGCCTGGTTCGCGGCGACCAGCTTGTTCACGGCTGCCAACGGTGTTGCACCGCGTCCGGGAGTGGACGTCTTCCTGCTCGCCCTCGGCGTGCTCGTGGTGGGAGTGGTCGCGGCGCTCAGCCCGTTCTCGCTCCCGGCCGCCGTGCTCCGGTGGCGTCCCTGGGCCACCGGGGTACTGGCGCTGGCGTGTGCCGCCTGGGGCTGGCTTGCCGTACCCGCCGCGGGTTCGCCCACTCCGCTCGCGCCGTTGGGACTCTCACCGGAAGGTGGTCAATGGCTGGCGTTCGTGGCGTTGTTCTTCGCCGGCGTCGGGTGGGAGGCGGTCACCGCCGTCGTCCCCGCCGTGGCTGCCGGGCCGAGGCGCACCGCCGCGGGCGTGGCACTGGGGGTGGCTTCGGTGGCCGTCGTCTACTGTGGACTCGCCGTGGTCCACCGCTGGGCGCCCGCGGCCGACGGGTCGGTTCCCCCGCCGCTGCGCTGGGTGTTCGCCATCGCCACGGCCATCGTGCTGACCTCCTACTGCTTCACCAACGTGCGCACCGCCGCCCGGATCGCCGCGCGGCTGCGCCCCTCCGGGCGCGGTCCCTCCAAGGTCGTCATCGCGGCCGTCGGCGTCGCGTGCTGCGCTTTCGCCTGGGTGGGGGTTCGAGCCGGTGCCGTCCCCTTGCTGCTGCTGGGGCCTGCGGCCGCAGCGCTGATCGGCTACGCGCTGGCGGCGGTCGCCGCCGTGCGCCGCGGCGGGCCGGTCCTGCGGTGGGTCGGAGGCCTGGTGCTGCTGGTGCTCGTGGGCATACCGCTGGTCGGCGTGCTCGTACTGCCCCGTGGATGAGTGGTGGCCGAGGCCCGCGACGGCGATCAAGGCCCCCACTCACCACGGCGTCCTGTTCATTTCCACGTCGGAGGAGAAGTCATGACCGCCCCCACGATCGAGTCCGAAGTCCGCAGCTACAGCAGGAACTGGCCAGTGGTGTTCGACCGCGCGAGCGGCAGTCGCTTATACAGTCGCGACGGCCGGGCCTACCTGGACTTCTTCGCCGGTGCCAGCTCCCTGAACTACGGCCACAACCACCCAGTGCTGAAGCGGGTTCTGCTGGACTACCTCGAGCGGAACGGGATCGCCCACAGCCTGGACATGCTGACCGCCGCCAAGGAGGACTTCCTCGCCGAGTTCGCGGCGCGGGTGCTCCTGCCCAGGCGGCTGGACTACCGCATCCAGTTCCCCGGTCCTACCGGGACGAACAGCGTGGAGGCCGCGCTGAAGCTGGCTCGGAAGGTGACCGGGAGACAGACGGTCGTCGCCTTCACCGGTGCCTTCCACGGCATGTCATTGGGTTCGCTGGCCGTCACGGGGAGCGCAGCCAAGCGCGGGGGCGCGGGCGTTCCGCTCGGGCACACCTGGCGCGTCCCGTACGACGGGTTCGGCGGGGGCGAGGTGTCCGGGTTGAAGCTGCTGGACAGCATGCTCGCCGACAGCAGCAGCGGTCTGGACCTGCCCGCCGCCGTCATCGTGGAGACCGTGCAGGGTGAGGGCGGCGTCAACCCGGCTCGGCTGACCTGGCTCGCGGAACTCGCGGAGCTGTGCAACCGCAGGGGAATCCTCCTGATCGTCGACGACATCCAGATGGGCTGCGGCCGCACGGGACCGTTCTTCAGCTTCGAAACCGCCGGGATCGTCCCCGACATCGTCTGCCTGTCCAAGTCCATCAGCGGATACGGCCTGCCGATGTCCCTCACGTTGTTCCGCACCGAGTTGGACGTGTGGGAGCCGGGCGAGCACAACGGCACGTTCCGCGGCAACAACCCGGCGTTCGTGACGGCGACCGCTGCCCTGCAGGAGTTCTGGGCGGACGACGTGCTGATGAAGCAGACCGGCGAACGGGCTCTCCTGTTCGAGCAGGAGCTGGGTGAACTCGTCGATCGGCACCCGGCCCACGTGGCGGCGTCGCGCGGTCGTGGCCTGGTGTGGGGGTTGGTCTTCCGGGAGCCGCGCACGGCCAGGCAGGTCGCGGACGAGGCGTTCGCCCGCGGGCTGCTGGTGGAGACGTCGGGCTCGCGCGACGAGGTCGTGAAACTCTTGCCGCCCTTGACGTCCACGGACGACGAACTGGCCGAAGGGCTGGGCCTCCTGCGGGACTCGGTGGCGTCGGTCGTGGGTGGCTGAGCACGCGGCCGGCAGCGCGGGATCGCCGCGTTCCGACACCATCGCGGGCACCTCCGCGGTGGTGTCGTCGCGGTTGTCCCGTACCGGGGTTGATGGTGCGCCGCTCGAAAGTGGTCGCTGCTGGTCAGGCGGCATCGTGAACCCCTTGCGGGCCTTGACGTCGACCCGCGAACCTCCGGTGCGGCCTTGGCTGCTCCCCTGGTGTTGTTCTGGCCCGCGGTGGCGCAGGTGCTTCGTCAGCCCGACACCCCGGTCCGCGGTTCGGTGAGTGCGGGGTTCGTTGTCGCGCAACTGACTGGTCGGGCTGGTCGAGACGCACGGTCGACGTGCTGTCCACGGTCGACGTCCAGCACCTGGAGAGCCTCAACGACGTCGTCCAGCGCATCACCGGCGTGCCACAACAAGAGACCATCCCGGACGAGGTCGTCCGCCTAGCCGAACAGATGGAACTCGTCGACCTCACCCCCGAAGCGCTCCGTAGACGCCGGTGGTGGTGATCGCCGCCACCGCCCGATCAGGAAAGCGTCAGGATCGCGCGTCGCGGTGTCAGAGGTTCGTCCAGGAGGGCGACGCGGCCACGTGGCGGACGCTGAGATGGTGTCAGACGTACAACCGGAGGAAACCGTGACGCTCGCAGACATACTCCCGACACTGGCGGCCTTTCTGGCCGACAAGGTGCCCGCGCACCTCTGGCCCGACAGCACCACCCAGGACGACGACGGCGACGTCCGCGTCGCGGGAGTCCACCTCGCGTCACTGGCCGCCACCTCCGGCACACCGGTCAACGTCCTGGACGAGGCCACCGTGCGCGCCCGGTGCCGGGCCTACCGCGAGGTGCTGCCGGAAGCCGAGGTCGCCTACGCGGGCAAGGCGCTCAACTGCCGCGCGGTGCTCCGCTGGGTCGCCGAGGAGGGCTTGTCCCTCGACGTCTGCTCCGCCGGGGAACTCGCCGTCGCCCGGTCGGTCGGCTTCCCCGCCGACCGGATCCTGGTGCACGGCAACGCGAAGACCCCCGACGACCTCAAGGCTGCCGTGGCCTACGGCGACGTGCGGATCGTCGTGGACTCCCTCGACGAGATCGACCAACTCGCCGCACTGGCCCAAGCCCGGCAGCGGGTGATGATCCGGGTCACGCCGGGCGTCGACGGGCACACCCACAAGGCGATCACGACCGGTACCGACGACCAGAAGTTCGGCTTCTCCCTCGCCTCGGGCGCGGCCGAGGAAGCCGTCCGCCGCATCCTGACCCACCCGAACCTGGAACTGTCCGGCCTGCACTGCCACATCGGCTCCCAGGTCCGCCGCGTCGCGAGCTTCGAACTCGCCGCACGCCGCATGGTCGGCCTGATCGCCCGACTGCACCGCGACCACGGCATCACCATCGGCGAACTCGACCTGGGCGGCGGCTTCGCGGTGCCCTACCTCCCCGAGGACGACGGGTTCGACCTCGCCGGGTACGCCAACCGGCTGAGGGTGGCCGTGCACTACGAGTGCCAGGCGCACGGCGTCCCGGTGCCCAATCTGATCATCGAACCCGGACGGTCGATCGTCGCCACCGCGGGCGTCACCGTCTACCGGGTCGTCACGGTCAAACGTGGTGCGACGACGACGTTCGTCGCGGTGGACGGAGGCATGAGCGACAACCCGCGCCCGTCGCTCTACGGCGCGCGGTACTCGGTCCGGCTGATCGGCCGGTCCTCGCCCGCCCGCCGCGCGCCGGTCACCGTGGTCGGCAGGCACTGCGAGGCGGGAGACGTCCTCGCCACGGACGTCCTGCTGCCCGACGACGTGCGGGCGGGTGACCTGCTGGCCGTTCCGTGCACCGGCGCCTACCACTACTCGCTGGCGTCCAACTACAACCAGGTGTGCCGTCCACCCCTGATCGGCGTGCACGACGGCGTCGCGACCGTCCTCGTGCGCGGAGAGACCGAGGAAGACCTGTTCCGGCGCGACCTCGGATAGGTCCACGTGGCCCGCGGGGTTACCACGCAGCGCTGTCCGGTGGAACACAGTGAGGATGTCAACGTCATGCGCTGACGCCCGCCAACGGCCTGTGCACCGGCAGGGTGACGGCATCCAGACCGACAACAAGATCACCTCGTGGTGGTTCGTCAAGGTTTCCAGCTCGTAGACCCGCGACCGACCGCTGCATCACCTGCCAGGAAGGCAGATGGTGTTCCCGCGGATCGAGGCCACCGACGACCTCGGGCAGGCGTACACCGACCTCGGTGGTGCCTTTGGCACGAGCGATGACGGCACCCGCACAGAGGGGACCGTCTCCGGTCAGCCGGGCATCCCGGCCGACGCCGGCGAGCTGTCGTTGCGATTCGTCCTCTTGCGCGGGCGGTGCGAAAATGGCCACGACGTCACGATCGCCTCGCGGTAGCGCATCGCGTTCGGCGACGAATCCCGGCAGGCATGGCAAGAATGCGTCAAGATGCGGGCCTGTGGCGTTCGGAATGCGGCAAGGCACCTTCCGCGTCAGCCGCGAGAGGGCTGCACTGGACGTATGCGTACGTCAGCTCCGATGCCAGGTGGTGTCGGATTCCCCTTCGGCGTCGTCCTGGGCGTCGCCGCCACCGCGGTCGCCGTCGCCCTCGGCGCGACGAGCCAGCCGATCCTGTCGGTGATCGCCCTCGTGGCGGTCGTCGACATCACCGCCATGACGACGACCGTCACCGCCACGGCGGCCACCACGGCCGTCTGCTGGTGCCTGCACGCCGGGTTCGTGCTCGGTCGCCACGGCGACCTCGTGTTCACCCCGCAGTCCCGCGGTGACGCGGTCGTCCTCGTCCTGTGCGCGCTCGCGGGCCTCGCGCTGGCCTCCACCATCCGCGCCGCCCGCGCTCCGCTGCACGAGAGGGAGCACGACCCGGACACCCCGTCCATCCCCGTGCAACGCGCACGCACCGTGGGCGACCTCGTCAAGAACGCGTAAAGATCACGCCGAAAGCGTCAAGGCTGCATCAGGACGGGTGTGAGCGGCGATTCCTGGACCACTCTGTGGTGGCACCGGCAGCCACCCACGCGGAGGACCGCTTGACCACCCGCACCACCGTCCGCACCTGGCTGCTCGACGGCCTTCCCCAACGCCACGGGAAGCTCTCCGGCCCTCACGTCGAGGCCAACGGGCACGAGCGCAAGCCGTGGTGGAAGGTCATGTGCCTCACCGGCGTCGACTACTTCTCCACGCTGGGCTACCAGCCGGGCATCGCCGCGCTCGCGGCCGGAGTCGTGTCTCCACTCGCGACACTGGTGCTGGTCCTGCTGACCGTGTTCGGCGCGCTCCCCGTGTACCGACGAGTGGCGGCGGAAAGCCCACACGGCCAGGGCTCCATCGCGATGCTGGAGAAGCTGCTGCCCGAGTGGCGCGGCAAACTGCTCGTCCTGGTGCTGCTGGGATTCGTGGCGACCGACTTCATCATCACCATCACGCTGTCGGCCGCCGACGCCACCGCGCACGTGGTCGAGAACCCGTTCGCCCGCGACTTCCTGCACGGCCAGGAGTTGCCGATCACCCTGCTGCTGATCGCCCTGCTCGGCGTGGTGTTCCTCAAAGGGTTCGCCGAGGCGATCGGGATCGCTGTCGGCTTGGTGGTGGTCTACCTCGGCCTCAACGTCGTGGTCGTCGTGGTCGCGCTGGAACACGTGCTGACCGCACCGCACCTGGTCGTCGACTGGTCGAACGTGCTGCTGGCCGAGCACGGCAACTGGTGGATGGCCATGGCGATCGCACTGATCGTGTTCCCCAAGCTCGCGCTGGGCCTGTCCGGCTTCGAAACCGGCGTGTCGGTCATGCCCCTGGTGAAGGGCGATCCGGACGACGACCCCGAACACCCGGCCGGGTTGATCCGCAACACCCGCAAGCTCCTCACCACCGCCGCCGTGATCATGAGCGTCTTCCTGATCACCAGCAGCTTCGCCACCACGCTGCTGATCCCGCAGGAGGAGTTTCAGAGCGGCGGCCAGGCCAGCGGACGCGCGCTCGCCTACCTCGCTCATTCCTACCTCGGCGACTGGTTCGGCACCGTCTACGACCTGAGCACCATCGCGATCCTCTGGTTCGCCGGAGCCTCGGCGATGGCCGGACTGCTCAACATCGTGCCGCGCTACCTGCCCCGCTACGGCATGGCACCGGACTGGACCCGCGCCATGCGGCCACTGGTGCTGGTGTTCATCGCGATCGCCTTCGCCATCACGATCATCTTCGACGCGAACGTCGAAGCCCAAGGCGGAGCCTACGCCACGGGTGTCCTGGTGCTGATCACGTCGGCCGCCCTGGCGGTGACCCTGTCCGCACGCCGCCGTGGGGAACAGCGGGCCACCATCATCTTCGGTGTGATCACCGCGGTGCTCGTCTACACCACCGGCGCGAACATCGTCGAGCGACCGGACGGCGTGAAGATCGCCTCGTTCTTCATCATCGCCATCATCGTCACCTCGATCGTCTCCCGCGCCACCCGCTCGACCGAGCTGCGGGTCACCGGCATTGACGTGGACGAGTTGGCCGAGCGGTTCCTGCACGACCACGACGGCCACGAACTGCGGATCATCGCCAACGAACCCGACGAGCGCGACGAGGCCGAGTACCGCGAGAAAGAACTGGAAGAGCGTGCGGACCACCACATCCCCGCGAACGACCCGGTCCTGTTCCTGGAGGTGACCGTCCGCGACTCCTCGGACTTCGAGGACGTGCTGCGGGTCAGCGGCGAAGAGCGGTTCGGCTACCGGATCCTGCGCGTCGAGGCACCCGCCATCCCCAACGCGATCGCTGCGCTCCTGCTGCACATCCGCGACACCACTGGCACGCTGCCCCACGTCTACTTCGCCTGGATGGAAGCCAATCCCGTGACGCAGATGCTCGGCTACCTGCTCACCGGCGAGGGCGACGTGCCACCCCTGACCCGAGAGGTGCTGCGGCAGGCCGAACCGGACCCGACCCGCAGACCGGTCGTCCACGTCGGATAGGCCTCACTCGTTGATGAGTTCCGCGAGCTGTCGGCTGACCCATGAAGATGACCGGTCGTCATGCCGTCCAGATGGTGCTTGACCGCGAGCGGCCACGAGTTCACGCACGGGGCCGGCGATGGCAGGGGAGCCGCGCCTATCAGATTGCCCGGACTTGTCGAGGGCTGTTCGGGTGTTCTGCCCGCTTCGGTATTGCATCGCGTACCTGAGTACGGGCTTGCCGTCATGTCATGAACGTGGATGAGAACGCGCAATGGGCGCCCGATGCCTGCGCCACGCCCACGGTTGAACGCTCCCTGCGAGCTGTGGAGTTCGACGAGTTGTTCTCGACGTCGGTGCGTGGTGTCGTCCGGTCGACGTCGACCGGCCTGCACCTCGGGCCGGAGGTGACCGCCGAGGTCGCGAGGCGTGCCGCCGACCTCGCGGTCCGCGAGACCGGTTGTTGTTCCTTCTTCACCTTCGCCCTGATCGTGACCGGTGGCGCGTCGAGCTTTGGGCATGGAGGTTCCCGAGCACCAGTTCGCCGTGCTCGACGCCATCCAGGCTCTGGCCGTCACGTTCGCCGAGGTGTGGGCGTGGCCGCGATGTTGCGCTCTGGGCAAGTTGATGAAGCGGTAGGCGTGAACCTCCAAACGCTCCGGTGCTACGAGCGCCGTAGACTGCTCGCACCGCCGGAGCGCACCATGGGCGGGTACCGGCAGTACCGTCGGAGGTGGTGGCCACCGTGAAGGTGGTCAAGGCTGTGCAGCGTCTCGGATTCACCCTGGACGAGATCTCCGAACTGTTCGGCGTCGGCGCCCATCGCTCACGACATCGCTTGTCCCATCGCATTCGCCGACCTCGCGGACGGGGGGCGAGCCCACGCGAGAACCCGCGGTTGACTGACCGCTCTTCTGCGGGTCGATCTTCTGGGGTCGACGCCCGACTCCTCGTCGCCCACGTGGTGCCATTGTCCGGCTGGCCCGTCGGTCAGGCTCGCGGGTCGAGGAGTTCGGCGAGCAGTATGCGCACGCGGCGGTCGATGTCGTCGCGGATGGGGCGGACGGCTTCGACGCCTCGGCCCGCGGGGTCGGCGAGGGGCCAGTCGAGGTAGCGCTTGCCGGGGAAGACGGGGCAGGTGTCGCCGCAGCCCATGGTGATGACGACGTCGGAGGCTTCGACGTCGGCGTAGGAGAGCTTGGTCGGGATCTCGGCGGTGATGTCGAGGCCGAGTTCGGCGAGGGCTTCGGCGGCGGCCGGGTTGACCTTCTCTGCTGGTTCGGAGCCTGCCGAGCGGACCGCGATCCTGCCCAGGGCGTAGTGCTGGAGTAGTGCTGCGGCCATCTGGGACCTGCCCGCGTTGTGGACGCAGACGAACAGCACTTCCGGGGTCTTGCTCACCGTCGTTCTCCTTGTGGTGGCCGCCGTTGGTGGATCGAAGTCCGTCAACGCTGAGCAGACCAGGTTGGATCGACATATGTCAATTCAAGCGACGTCATGTCCGCGTCTTGGGCGAGTGGATGTCGTCTGCGAGGGCATCGACTCACTTATCGACTGATGTCAATGTATGCTCTGGATCGATGACAGTCGATCCAGGGTGACGGGTCGGCTGTGCATGACTGCCGGAGCGGCCCGGCGCCCACTTCCGAGTTCGGAGGCCCAGTTGAGCCAGGACACCCAGCCCGTCGCGGCGGAGTCCGACGTCCTGCACCGGCTGTCATTCCTGGACAGGTACCTGCCGGTGTGGATCGGTGTGGCCATGGTGGTCGGGTTGGCCTT
>DATMCA010001877.1:0-2948 GCA_035559015.1 Umezawaea sp.
CCGCCGGTGACGTCTGCGGGGCGGGACTGGCGGTTCCCGTGAACGCCGTGGTTCCCGTGGGTGTGGTCGGGCCACCAGGTCAGCACCGCGTCGAGGACGAAGTCGGAACGCAGCTGTTCGAGGGTGCGCGGGTCCCCGCCCGCGCGCGCCGACCGGGCCGCGGCATCGGCCCGGTCCAGCGCCGCGACGACCCGCTCGACGGTGCCGGTCACGGTCAGCACCCCGGTGCCCTCCTCGGTCACCCGCCCGTACGCGGCCCGGTCCCGCACCGCGGCCGCGCGGCGCCGGTTGGCACCGTCCGGGTCCGCGGCCAGCAGCGCCCGCCGCAGCCGCTGCCGGAACGTCGGCGCCGACACCGGCACCGGCGCAGCCGCCCCGGACGAGCCGGGACCCGCCGGCTCGGCGGGCTCCCCGGGGTCTCCCGGGTCGGCTGGCGCGGCGGGTTCGCCGGGGAGGCGCGGCGGGGCGAGCACCTTCTCCTCCAACGCGGCGACCGCCGCGTCGTCATCGAGGCACGCGGACGCCTCGGACAGCGCCAGCGCCCGCCCCAACCCGAGCAGCCCGCACGCCATCCGCTCGCGGACCACCCGGTGCCGCCGCGGCCGGATCGCCAACGCCAACCGGCGCGACACCTCGCCCTCGCCGAGCCCGGTCGCCGCGCAGATCTCCTTCGCCACGACCTGGTCCAACCCGATCGGCAGCCTCCGGCCCCCGGACCCGGTCCGCGAGACGATCCCGTCGTACTGCTGCCCCAGCACCGTGTGCAACCACCCGTAGGTGTCCAGCAGCTGCGCCTCCACCCGGGCCTTGACCCCCTCCAGCTCGACGATCCGCTCCACCGCGGCCCCGGACGCCTCGTCCAACGCCAACGCCTCCCGGACCGGGTCCGGCCAACACCGCCGCACCACCCCCGGCGCACCCTCCGGGCCCTCGCCCCCGGCGACCCGCCGCCCGCGGGCGAACACCCGCGACCCCAGCTCCAGCTCCAACTCCGTCAATCCACACTCGTGCGATGCCATCCCCTTCGTGGCCTCTCATCCAGTGCCCCAACCACATTCGACCACCCACCACCGACAACACCCCCAGGCAGACGCAGGTCAGCGGCATGCGGCCGAAGACCGCCTGAGGTCACGGTCTGGGATCGGAAGTGGGGCACGTTCTTGGCCGATGCGAGCCGAGTGGTGACACTGAGGTGTGGGGAGGAGCGCCTACATCGGCATCTCGCTGACGGCCCTACTGGCCGTCGGCGCTTGTACGGGCGGCGGCGAGGCCGGCAGCCCCACCATTGCGAACCGGACCACCGCAGCCACGAGCGCACCGCCAACGTCCGCGCCGACGACAGAGGCGACGCCGACGCCCAGCACAACGACGACCGCTGCGCCAGACCCGGCATCCATGCAGGCCCTCATCGACAAGGACTACGACGGCCGCAACCTCCGGCTCGGCCGCGAAAGCGGCAGCACGAGCGCCTATCGGCAGTACTACGCGACCTACCAGGGCGACGGCCTGACCATCTCCGGTCGGATCAACATCCCCCGCGGTCGGGGCCCCTTCCCTGCCGTCGTGCTCGCCCATGGCTACGTCCCCCTCGAGGAGTACACGAACGGGGCGACGATGCTGCGCGAACGCGACTACCTGGCGCGGCAGGGCTACGTCACGCTCCACATCGACTACCGCAACCACGCCCAGTCCGACGACGACCCGGACAACGGCGCCAATCTGCGTGTCGGCTACGCCATCGACGCGATCAACGCTGGCCTGGCCCTCGAGCAGTTCGGATCGGTCGACCCGGATCGCATCGGCATCGTCGGGCGGTCGATGGGTGGCGGCGTCGTCTACGAAGCGGTCGTCGCGAAGCCGGGCCTGTTCAAGGCCGCCGTGGCCTACGCGCCGGTGAGCTCCGACGCCGTCGACAACTTCAACATGTGGGTGCGCCGCGACAACGACCAGGGGGGTGACGCCCAGAAGATCATGAGACGGCTGGGGACCCCTGAGCAGTCCCCGGAGACCTGGGCCCTGATGAGCCCCCGCACCTACTTCGACCGCGTCACCGACCCGATTCTCATCCACCATGGCACGGCCGACGAGAGCTGCCCCATCGAGTGGTCGGAGGAAACAGTGGCCGCCCTCAAGCAGGCGGGCAAGAAGGTGACCTACTACGTCTACGAGGGTCAGCGGCACACCTTCACGTCCCAGTGGCCGCTCTCGATCCGCCGGACCGAGGCGTTCCTCGACGCGAACCTCGGCGACTGACGCAACCACCAACACACGGCTGTATGCCGCTGAGCTGGCTCAGCGGCATCCAGCTCAGTGGTCGTGTGGCTGGGTCAGAAGCCGGCGACGTTGACGAGGGGTTCCTGGACGCCGTCCGGGTTGCCGGTCCAGTCGGAGGTCCCGGCACCGATGAGCGCCGCCTTCACCGCAGCCGGTGAGGCGCCGCGATGGGTTGACAGGTAGAGCGCCGCCGCGCCTGCGACGTGCGGGCTCGCCATCGAGGTCCCGGAGATCGACTGATACCCGCCACCTCGCCATGTCGACAGGACGCACACACCCGGGGCGGTGAGGTCGACAGCGTCGCCGAAGTTGGAGAAGCCCGCGAAGGTGTCATCAGTGCCGTACGCACACGTCGGCGAGCCGAATCCGCCTGCCTCACCGTCGAAGTCGGTAATCGCCGACACGGTGATGACCTCGGGGTACCTCGCCGGCACGAAGCCTCCGGCATCGCTCCCGGCGTTGCCGGCCGAGACGACGTACGTGACACCTGCGGCGACTGAGCGGCAGATGGCCTGGCGCATCCCGCCGTCGGTGCACGAACCCGCGACACCAGCACCGCCGAGACTCATGTTGGCGACCTCGATGGTGCCGGCGTGCGCCGTGACCCAGTCGATCCCGCAGATGATCGACGAGGTGAGGCCGTTGCCGTTGGAGTCGAGGACGCGCACCGCCCA
>DATMCA010001878.1:0-5759 GCA_035559015.1 Umezawaea sp.
TGGATGGGGGTGGGACGTCGGATGAATGTGGGGGATGGGGTGGGGGAAGGTTCGGAGCTTTCGGGGCCGCGAGAGGTGCTGAGCGGGCTCGGGTGCTGGCGGTGGGGCTTGTGCGAGCGCGATTACCGGCGGAGGGGCTGGTGCGGGCGTGGGTTCCGGCGGTGGTGTGGTCGATTTGACTTGGGGCCCCTAGATTTGCCCCTTGATCGGGCTAAAAGGCAGTGCCCGAAAGCCCTGCCCGATCTGCAATTTTAAGGGGCAAATCCCCCAAGTAAAATCGACCACGGTCTAAGGCCCCGTGTCACCTACCGTTGTGGTTGTGGGCTCTTTTTTGTTGGTAGGAGTAGTAGTGCGCTGGCCAGGGTGACTGTTGAGAGTGTTATGGCGTTGAGGATTTGGTCTGTTGGTTGGTACATGCCTAGGTGCTGTAGGTGGTAGATGAGGTGGAGGGTGTTGAACACCGTCCAGGCTGTGCCTGTTGTGCGGACCAGGTAGGTGTCCTGAGCGCGCCAGGCTGTTGCGAGGCTTAGTGCCAGTAGGCCGAGGTACATTGCTCCGACGTCTTTGACGAGGTGCTCGTTGTAAGGGCCTAGTACTGGTAGCCAGTGGTGGCCGAAGCCGGGGAAGGTCGCGTACCAGTTTTCCGGGGCGAAGTAGGCCCAGGGGCCCACCAGAGCGGCGGAGAGGGCCAGTAGTACGAGCACTGTTCGTCTGGCGGTCGTGGTCATGTCTTGTGGACGTCGTGGCGTTCACGTGTGTGACACGGCCGTAACTGACCGGATCCGTCTTGATACGCAGTGTTTCCGCAGATCAGCGTGTTGGCGCTCTGGGGTAACCGGATGGTCATGAAACCTTGACACTTGCTGTGGTGCTGCGCACACTCCGAGTCTGGGAGCGCTCCCAGTTCCCTCCTGCCGCCAGCCAGAGGAGTCGAGACGTGTCCGACCGCGCACACAGACGGGGCGCGGCGTTGGTTTGTGCCGCGCTGCTCGCCGTGACCGCCGCTTGCGGGGGTGACGAAGGGGCCGCAGTGACCGCCGATGTCGAGTTGACCATCGCGACGTTCAACGAGTTCGGTTACGAGGACCTGCTCAAGCAGTACCAGGACACCCATCCGCACGTGCGGATCACGCACCGCAAGACCGGCAAGGCCGACGACCACCACCAGACGATGTTCACGGAGATGGCGTCCGGGTCGGGGTTGGCCGATGTCGAGGCCGTGGAGGAGGGGTGGATCAACCAGGTCATGGCGAAGGCCGACCAGTTCAACGACCTGAACAAGATCGGGCCGTCCGACGTGACGGCCGAGCGGTGGTTGCAGTGGAAGTCGGACGCCGCCAGCAACCGCGACGGTGAGCTGATCGGCTACGGGACCGACATCGGGCCGATGGCGATGTGCTACCGCCGCGACCTGTTCGACGAGGTGGGGTTGCCGTCGGACCCGGATGCCGTCGGTGAGCTGTTCGCGACCTGGGAGAGCTACTTCGCGACGGGTGACCGGTTCGTGGCGAAGTCGGGCAAGGCGTGGTTCGACAGCGCGTCGCAGGTGTTCAACGCGATGGTCAACCAGAACAAGGTCGGGTACTACGACCTGGACGACAAGCTGGTGCTGGAGTCGAACCCCGCGGTGAAGGCGGACTGGGACCAGGTGACCGCGGCCGTGCTGAACGGGCAGTCGGCGAAGTTGGTGGCGTTCAGCAACGAGTGGAACACGGCGTTCAAGAACGCGGCCTTCGCGACGAAGACCTGTCCGTCGTGGATGCTCGGGGTGATCGAGGCGCAGTCCGGTCCGGAGAACGAGGACAAGTGGGCCGTGACGGCGTCGTTCCCCGGCGGCGCGGGCAACTGGGGCGGGTCGTTCCTGACCGTGCCGAAGCAGAGCAAGCACCCGAAGGAAGCCGCCGAGCTGGCCGCGTGGCTGACCGCGCCGGAGCAGCAGATCAAGGCGTTCACGGCCAAGGGCGCGTTCCCGAGCCAGAACGAGGCGCTGCTGTCGCCCGCGCTGCTCAACCAGACGAACCCGTACTTCGGCAACGCCAAGGTGGGCGCGCTGTTCGCCGAGCAGGCCAACAAGGTGTCCGCCGCGCAGCACAAGGGGCCGGCGGCCGGGCAGATCCAGGACCAGGTGTTCGCCGGCGCGCTCCAGGCAGTGGAGAGCGGCACCGAGGTCGACGACGCGTGGAAGCAGGCCGTCGAAGGGGCGACGAAGCTCGCGAAGTAGGGCTCAGGTGAGGACCTTGGTCAGCTCGACGCGCGAGCGGATGCCGAGCTTGGTGAAGATGTTGCGGAGGTGGTGCTCCACCGTGCGCTGGCTGAGGAACAGCCGCGCGGCGGCCTCGCGGTTGGTGGCGCCCTCGGCCACCAGCCTGGCGATCTGCGACTGCTGGGGGGTGAGTTCGGCGGCCCGGCCCGCCTTCGGCTCGGTCGTCGGCTCACCCGCCAGGCGCAGCTCGTTGCGGGCGCGGTCGGTCCAGTAGTCGGCCTCGTGGTGCTCGAAGTGGCGCACGGCGTCGCGCAGGAGTTCCCGTGCCCGCTTGGGTTTGCGGTTGCGGCGCAGGCGGGTGGCGTGGAACAGCTCGGTCTTGGCCAGCTCCATCGTGGTGCCGCTGACCTGGTGGAGGTGGATCGCCTCGTCGAAGTGCTCGTCGGCCTCCTGGCCGGTGGAGACCAGCGCGTGGCAGCGGTGGGCGAGCGCCAGCCTGCCGGGGCTGCCGGTGCTGTGCGCCCAGTCGTCGTAGCTGCGCAGCGCCCGGTCGGCCGTGGACGGCCGGCCGCAGGCCACGGCGGCCTCCACCAGGTGCGGTGCGGCCATGGCCTTGATGCCCGCGTGGACGCCGCCCGCGGTGATCGGGGGGATGCGGCGCAGCGCGTCGGACGGGCGGTCGCGGGCGAGGTCGACGCACATGAACGCCCAGGCGCCGATGGTGCCGCACCGCCCGAGGCCGCGCTGGTCGATCTGCTCGGCGGCCGTGTCGATCCGGTGCACGGCGGTGTCGGCGTCCCCGCGCAGCGCGGCGAGCAGCGCGAGGATGGCCAGGTGGTCGACCACCGCGTTGTGCTGGCCCGCGGCCGTGGCGGCGTGGACGCCCTCGAACGCCGACGTGTGGGCGACCGAGTGCTGGTCGACCATCAACGCCGACAGGGCGCGGCACGTCAGCGCCCACGGCACCAGCGTGGTCAGCCCGCTCTCCCGCGCGGCGGTCACGCCCCGGCCCGCCAGTTCGTGCGCCTTGGCCGCGTCACCGAGGACGTAGGCGGCGTGACCGCCCCAGACCTTCGACTGCGGGGCGTGGTCCTGGTCGGCCAGCGCGACCACGGACCGCAGCGCGGGCAACGCCTCCTCGTGCCGCCCCGCGTAGGTCGCGGCGGTGCCGATCAGGTGGTCCAGCGTCAGCGCCGTCCCCGGCGGGTCGTCCGCCGTCCGCAGCACGGCCGCGAAGTCGGCCACCTGTCCGTGCAGGTGGTGGTCGCCCGCGATGGCCGCGGCCTCGCCCGCGAACCCGAGCGCCGTGATGGCGAGCGCCCGGCGGCTGCCCAGCAGTTCGCCCGCGGCCCGCATGAGCCTGCGCGCGGCCGTGTCGGGCAGGCCGTTGCCCAGGTCGAGGCCGCCGCGCACCACGTCGGCGAGCGCCCGCAGTTCGGCGTGGTCGGACAGCGGTGTCGCCTCGCGCAGCAGGGTGCGGGCCCGGTGGGGCACCCCGCGCTTCCAGTGGTCGGCCGCCGACGCCACCAGGCGGCGGGCCCGCACGTCCGGCGCGGTGGTGAGGGTCGCGGCACGGCCGTGGTCGCGGGCCGCCGCGGCGTAGTCGCCCCGGCCGCGGGCCAGGCTCGCGGCGTGCGCGAGGGCGTCCGCCTGCGCGTCCCGCGCGCCCGGTGCCAGCGCGGCCTCGTGCCACGTGCGGCGCGGCCCCGGCGGCAGCACCTCCGCGAGCACGGCGTGGGCGGCGTAGCGGGAGGACAGCGGCAGTTCGGTGCGCAGGGTCTCCCGGACCAGCGGTCGCGGGTCCATCAGCGCCGACGCCTCCTCGACGGCCGTCACGCCCAGGTCCGGCAGGCGCACGAGCGTGTCCACGTCGACGTCGCCGTCCACGAGCACCATCGCGAGAGCCCGGTGCGCGGCGGGGGAGAGGGCGTCCAACCGGGCCCGCAGCCTGCGGCGCAGCGAGCTGTCGGCGGGCAGGCCGGTCGGCGCGGGTGAGGCACCGCCGAGCTGCTCGCTGGTCAGCGAGCGGGACAGCTCCACCAGCGCCAACGGGTTGCCGCACGCGGTGTGCGCCAGGTCGTCGGCGAGGTCGGAGGACAGGCCGGGTCGCAGGTCCCGCAGCACGCGGATGCTCGTGGCGTGGTCCAGCGGCTCCAGTTCCACGCACGGCAGCCCGTGCGTGGAGCCCTCGGTCGCGATCAGCACGGCCACCGGCTCGTCCTCGACGTCGGCCAGCAGGTCGAGCAGGTGCGAGACGTCCAGCAGGTGCGCGTCGTCCACGCACAGCAGCACCCGCCGGTCGTCGTCCCCGGCGAAGTCGGCCGCCGCCCGGCGCGCGGCCCGCAGCAGGGACGTCTTCCCGGCGCCCGCCTCGCCGCGCAGCACCAGGGCCCCACCGCGCCCCGAACGGGCGCGATCGAGCACCGCGTCCACGACGACGCGCTGCCGGTCACGTCCAAGCAGCATGGTCCCAGTTGTGCCACATCGCGGCGGCCGTGGGAACCGCCGCGAGTCGGGTGTTCCTACCGATGACCCGGCCCGGCGGGGTTGCGGTGCGGGTTGCGGTGGACCGGCAGATCCGCCGATGCGGGCGGGCGCGGTCCTGCCGTTAGGTCAGCGGTGTTCATCCCCTGCGTGAACGAGGAGCTTCCCTGTGCGACTCCGCGAGCTGATCCCCGCGCTGGCCGTCCTGCTGGCCGGCGTCACAGCAGTACCCGCCTCGGCCGCCGCCAACCCCTACGAACGCGGACCGGCCCCGACCACCGCCAGCATCGAGGCCACGCGCGGCCCGTACGCCACCGCGACGACCACGGTGTCCCGGTCCTCCGTCTCCGGCTTCGGCGGCGGCACGATCTACTACCCGACGAGCACCGCGGACGGCACGTTCGGCGGCATCGCCATCTCGCCCGGCTTCACCGCCTCCCAGTCCAGCATCAGCTGGCTCGGCCCCCGCCTGGCGTCCCAGGGCTTCGTCGTGTTCACCATCGACACCAGTTCGACGCTGGACCAGCCGGACAGCCGCGGCACGCAGCTGCTCGCGGCGCTGGACTACCTGACCGGCACGAGCGCGGTCCGCACCCGCGTCGACGCCACCCGCTTGGGCGTCATGGGCCACTCGATGGGCGGAGGCGGTTCCCTGGCCGCGTCCCGCACCCGATCGGCCCTCCAGGCGGCGATCCCGCTGACCCCGTGGCACACGACCAAGAGCTGGACCACGGACCGCGTCCCGACGCTGATCATCGGGGCGGAGAACGACACCACCGCCCCGGTCGCCCAGCACGCGGAACCGTTCTACACCAGCCTCACCGCCGCCCCGGACAAGGCGTACCTGGAGCTGAACAACGCGAGCCACAGCGCGCCGACGAGCGCGAACGTCACGGTCGCGAAGTACAGCATCTCGTGGCTCAAGCGGTTCATCGACAACGACACCCGCTATGAGCAGTTCCTCTGCCCGGCGCCGAGCGGCTCGGCGATCCAGGAATACCGCGACACCTGCCCGCACTTCTAGAAGTTCCCGGACATGACAGCGGCCCGCCACCGGAACGCCGGTGGCGGG
>DATMCA010001879.1:0-4635 GCA_035559015.1 Umezawaea sp.
CGAGCCTGCTGCTCAGCGCGGGGCAGGTCGTCTCGGTGGAGAGCCTGCTCGCCGTGCTCTGGGAGGACGAGCCTCCCGCCAGCGGCCGGAAGGTCGTGCAGGTCTACGTGTCGCAGTTGCGCAGGCTGCTGGCGGACAGACCGGGCGCCGTGCTGACCGGGTCGCGGCAGGGCTACCGGCTGGACATCCCGGCGGGCGCGCTGGACCTGGAGGTGTTCCGCGACCTCGTGCGCCGCGCGACGGCCGCCACCGACCCCCTGGCGGCGGGCGACCTGCTGCGCGAAGCGCTGGGCCTCTGGCGCGGCACCGCCGTGCCCGACCTGCGCCACACCGGCCGGGGCGGCCGGTTGAGCGAGGCGCTGGAGGAGGAACGGCTGGGAGCCGTGGAGTACCGGGTCGACGCGGACCTGCGGGCCGCGCGGCACCGCGACCTCGTGCCCGAGCTGACGGCGCTGGTCGCCGAGCAGCCGCTGCGGGAACGCCTGCGCGGCCAGCTCATGCTGGCCCTGCACCACTCCGGTCGTCAGGCCGAGGCGCTCAACGTGTTCGCCGAGGGGAAGCGGCTGCTCGCCGACGAGCTCGGCCTGGATCCGGGGCAGGAGCTCCGGGCGCTGCACGCCTCCGTGCTGGCGGGCGACGTGCCCGCGCCGGTCGAGCCCGCGGCCCCGGTCGCACCGGCCGCGGTCGTGGAGGAGAGGCGGTACGCGCCGCGCGAACTGCCCGCCAACCCCGCCGTGTTCGTCAACCGCGACCGCGAGCGGGGGCTGCTGCTCGACCTGCTGGCCCGCGCCGAGCACGAGCCGGTCGTGGGCGCGGTCCACGGGCCGGGCGGCCGGGGCAAGTCCGCGCTGGTCCTGCGGGTCGCGCACCTGGCGGCCGGCCTGTTCCCCGACGGCCAGCTCTACGTCGACCTCCAGGGCTCCACGCCGGGGCGCGAGCCCGTCGAGGCCGCCCAGGTGCTCCAGCACTTCCTGCGCGCGCTCGGCGCGCCACCGTCGGGGATCCCGGCCGACCCCGTGGAGGCCGCCGCGCTGTACCGGTCGATGCTCGCCGGCCGCCGCGTGCTCGTGGTGCTGGACAACGCGATCGACGCGAGCCAGGTGATCCCGCTGCTGCCCGCGGGGCCCGGCAGCGCGATCCTGGTCACCAGCAGGCGGGTGCTGGCCACCGTGGACGGTCTGCACCTCGCGCTGGACCCGCTGCCGGAGCACGAGGCCATCGCGCTGCTCAGCGCGGTGACCGGGCTGGTGGAGGACGAGGCGAGCAGGCTCGCGGCGGCCCAGGTGGCGCGCAGCTGCGGCTACCTGCCGCTGGCGCTGCGGATCGCCGCCGCCCGGCTGCGCAGCAGGCCGGACTGGACACTGGCCTCGCTGGCCAACCGGCTGAACGACGAGCGGCACCGGCTGGACGAGCTGCGGTTCGACGACCTCGCGGTGCGCTCCAGCGTGCAGCTCAGCTTCGAGGAGCTGGTCCGCGACGGGTCCGAGCGCGGCAGGGTCTCGGCGCACGCGTTCCGGCTGCTGGGGCTGTTGACGCTGCCGACGTTGCGGCTGCCGGTGGCGGCGGCCCTGCTGGGTCTCGACCCGATCCGGGCCGAGCGGGCGATCGACCCGCTGGTGGACGCGGGGCTCGTGGACGTGGAGGCGCCGGGGGAGTACCGGATGCACGACCTGCTCCGGCTGTTCGCGATCGAGCAGGCCGAACGCGACGAGACCGCCGAGGAGCGGGCCGCGGCGGTGGTGCGCGCGCTGACCCACTACCGCGACACCCTCCACGCGATCCAGTCGACGTTGCGGCCGCTGGACGTCTCGCACCCGGCCGGGGCCCCGGAGCACCACGGCGGGATCGAGGAGTGCCTGTCCTGGATGGCGGCCGAGACGCCGAACCTGCTCGTCGCCGCCATGCAGGCCGCGGCCCGGCCGGACGGCGGCGTGCTCGCGCTGGAGATCGCCCTGATGCTCCAGGAACACCTGTGGAAGCAGGACCTGCACGCCGAGATCGCCCAGACCGGGCGCATCGGCGTGGCGGTCGCGAAGCACGGGCTCGGCCCCGGCGTCGAACGGCTCGCGCTGGTCGTGGAGGCGTTCGCCGACCAGGTCGCCGGCCGCTACGCGCTCGCCCGCGAGCGGTACGAGCGGGCGCTGGAGCTGTCCGAGGACGACCCGCTCGGCCAGGCGCGGGTGCTGGTCAGCCTGGGTGGGCTGCTGACGAACTACACCGGGCTGCCCGAGGAGGCCGTGCCGCACCTGGACCGCGCGCTGGCGATCCTGGACGAGCACGGGGCGCCGGGGGCCGGTGTCGGCACGCTGCACGTGCTGGCCCGCGCGCACCACCTGGCCGGTCGGGGCGCCACGGCGCTGTCGCTGGCCGGGCACGCGCTGGACCTGGCGCGGGAGCACCACGCCCCGCACAGCATCGCCATCTGCGTGGCCGACCTCGGACTGCTCTACGGGCACCTCGGCGACCACGACCGGGCGTTGCTGCTGCTCGACGAGTGCATGGCGCGGGCGCGGGAGGTCGGCAACCGCGAGGACGAGTGGACGACGCTGCTCAGCCGCTCGGAGATCCACCTGCGGCAGGGGAGTTCGGCCGCGGCCCTGGCCGACGCGAGCGCGTCGCTGGCGATGACCAGCCAGCTCGGCAGCGCGTACGGCCGGGCGGCGGGGCACCGGCAGATGGCCCGCGCGCTGCTGGCCGAGGGCGACGCCCTCGCCGCGGCCTGGCACCAGCGGACCGCGCGGACGCTGTTCGGGGGCGTGGACGTGCGCCTGCCCGCGTTCTTCGAGTCGTTCCTCGGCTACCTCGACCCGGTCCTCGTCGACTGACATCGCACCCCCTCCGCGACGGCGGGTTGCCCCGGTCCACAGTGGACCGGGGCAACCGTGGTTCAGCCCGTCGTCAGCCGCAGTGCTCGAAGCCGCTGGTGTAGGACTCCGAGTCCACCGAGCCGCCCCACTTCACGCACTTGTCGGGGGCCGCCTTGCGGACCGGACCGGCGTAGTAGGAGTAGTTGCCCGAGTCGGTGGTCCGAGCCCCGCCCTGGACCTCCAGGAAGGCGGAGGAGGCCGACGCCGTGCCCAGCTTGGTGTGCTTCATCGTCACGGCGCAGTTGTTGCCGTTGCTCGCGTTGTAGGTCAGGTAGACGCGACCCTTGGTGCCCAGCGCCGCGGAGTCCACGACCTTGTAACCGGAGCCGCACACCTCTTCGGCGTCGTACGGGTTGTCGTCCGCGCCGCCGCCACCGCAGCTGTTGTTGCTCCTGTAGCTCTTGGAACCCCAGTAGAGAGCGGTGGTGCCGTTGAACTTCGCCCTCACCGCGCTGCCGTCGAGGCGCTCCTCGAAGTGCAGGTGCGGGCCTGTCGAGCCGCCTGTGCTGCCCACGTTGCCGATGGTCTGGCCGGTGGAGACGCTCTGGCCGACCGACACGCGCTGGGCGGACAGGTGGGCGTAGCGGGTGGTCCAGCCGCCGCCGTGGTTGATCTCGATCCACTTGCCGTAGCTCGTGGAGCCCTCGTTGGCGACCCGGCTCACCGTGCCGGACGAGGACGCGACCACGGCGTCACCGTCGTCGTTGGCGCGGTTGAAGTCCACCGCGTTGGCCGGGCTGTGGTCGCTGCGCGTCTGACCCTCCCAGGTCTGGGCGCAGGGGAACGGCACCTGGAAGTTCGGGGCCGCCGTGGCCATCCCGGAGCCGACGGCCATGCCGCCGACGCTGACCAGCAGGCCGATGCCCGCCGCTACGAACGTGTTGAGCCTCATGCTTTTCTAGCCCCCATCTGGATGGGCCCGGAGGTCCGGGACCGGTGGTGGATCAGCTGATGTAGCGGACGGCGTGGGCCGTCCAGGAGCTGCGGCCGTACGGGCCGCGGATGTGGACGCTGTTGCCGTCGCGCGGCGGAGCGGCTTCGAGGATCTGGTCGTCGCCGAGGTAGAGCGCGACGTGCGTGGTGGTGTTGCGGTCGTCGCCGTCGCCCCAGAAGATCAGGTCGCCCGGCAGCAACTGGTTCAGCGACACGAAGTACTGGGACTTGTACTGCGCCGTGGTGTTCGCGCCGATGTCGATCCCGGCGCCCTTCCAGAACGCGTACAGCGTGAAGCCGGAGCAGTCGAAGCCGCGGCGGTCGTAGTCGTCGCCGTTGGCCGGGTTGTTGTCCGGGTAGTGGTGGATTCCGTAGGACGGGCCGCCCTTGCCGCCCGCGCCCCAGGAGTACAGGAGTCCCTTGCCCATCTGGGACTTCGCCGCCGCGATGACGCGGTCGACCTTCTGCTGGCGGGTACCCGTGGTCGGGCCCGCCGTGCCGGTGTTGCGGCCGTGGGTGTTGGTGCCGCCGTCACCGCCGCCGGCGCGCAGGCCGTCGGTGTCGCAGCGCGGGAGTCCCTTGACGAAGCCGGTGATGCCGGTCTTCACGTACTCGTCGGGCACCCACAGGTCGTCCGTGGTGTGGTCCCAGATCGCGCCGCCGGACAGCGCCTGGCAGTCGACCGGGACCGACCGGCCCTCCTTGTACTTGTCGACGACCGCGCCGGGAGCGGTGGCCGCCTCGCCCTTCTTCTTGCGCCCGTTGAGGTCCGCCTTCGCCGGGTAGGACTTGGGGACGGCGCACCTGGCCATCACCATCCCGGTCGAGTCGGTGT
>DATMCA010001880.1:0-4482 GCA_035559015.1 Umezawaea sp.
GAGATCGCCGGGCACCTGTTCGTCGCCGAGCAGACGGTGAAGACCCACGTCGGCCGGGTGCTGATGAAGCTGGGCCTCCGCGACCGGGCCCAGGCCGTGATCGCGGCCTACGAGAGCGGGCTCGTCGTACCGGGGTAGTGCGCCTCCGGGGTGACGATCCCCGAGGTGCGGTCTTCGTAGTTTTCGGTCATGTCCAAGGTGATCGCGTTCGTGGCCGCGCTGCTGATCGTGGTGTCGCCGGTGTCCGCCGGTGCCGTCGCGCAGACCCTGCCCGTGTTCTCCGCCGACGTGGACGTGCTGCGGTTCGACCCGGCCGGGCGCGGGCGACTGGTGGTGGCGCTGGGGGATCTCCGGCGCGCACGGCACGTCGCCGTGGTGGTGCCGGGGTCCGATGTGGACGTTCGGCGGTTCGGGTCGCTGCTGGCGATGGCACGGGCCGTGCGCACCGCCGCCGGCCGTGACGACGTGGCCGCGGTCGCGTGGCTGGGGTACGACACTCCAGAAGGGCTCGGGATCGACGCCGCCACCGGCGGACTGGCGCGGGCCGGGGCCGTGGAGCTCGCCGCGTTCGTGCGCGAGTTGCCCGCCGCGCACGTTTCCGTGCTGTGCCACAGCTACGGGACGGTCGTGTGCGCGCTGGCCGACCTGAACGGGGTCGGGGACGTCGTGTTCACCGGCAGTCCGGGCGTCCGGGCCTCGTCGGTGGCGGAACTCCGCACCGGGGCGCGGGTGTGGGCCGCGCGGTCGTCCGGCGACTGGACCGGCTGGGTGCCGAAGGTGCGGGTGGGGGACCTGGGCCACGGGACGGATCCGGTCGCGCCCGAGTTCGGGGCGCGGGTCTTCCCGGCGGGCGACGGGAGCCACGACGAGTACTACCGGGTGGGCGGTGTCGCGCTGGGGGAGATCGTCCGGATCGTGACGGGGGACGTGCGGTGAAGCGGCGCTGGTGGCGTGACCTGATCGCGGACGTGCTGACCGGTGTGGTCATGGCGGGGTACTGGCTGGCGGCCTGCGGTGCGGGCGGAGCGGCCGGGGTTCGGGCGGCGGAGCCCGCACGGGAGAAGGAGGCCGATCGTGAACGGTCGTGATCCGGTCGTCGACACGGTGCGGGCGATCGCCGTGGTGGGGGTCGTCGTCGGGCACTGGCTGGTGACCGCGACGGTGGCGGGCGTCGACGGGGTGGGCATCGACAGCCCGTTGCGGCTCCTGCCGGGGTTGGTGCCGCTCACGTGGGTGCTCCAGACCCTGGGGCTGTTCTTCTTCGTCGGCGGGTTCGCCGCCGCCCGGTCCGAGGTGCCGCTGCTCGGCAAGGTCCGGCGGGTTGTGGTGCCCGTCCTGCTGCTGCTCGGGTTCTGGGTCGTGGTGCTGGGCGGGCTGTGGTTCCGCGGGCTGCCGCAGGTCACGCTCCTGGCCGTGGTGCACCTGGTCACGACACCGCTGTGGTTCATCGGGGTCTACCTGCTGCTGTCCGCGCTGATGCCGGTGTTCCGGCTGCTGGACCGGGTGCTGGGCGTGGCGGCCGTGGCCCTGCCGGTGCTGCTGGTCGTGCTGCTCGACGTCCCGGCGGTGAACGTCGTCGCCGTGTGGTGGGCCGCCTGGCAGCTCGGCACCGCGGCCGCTCGGGTCGGCCTGCGGCGCTCGTGGGGCGTGGTGCTGGTGCTCGTCGGCGCGGTGGGGTTCGCGTTGCTGGTGCGGTACGGCGGCTACCCGGCGAGCGCCGTCGGCGTGCCGGGACAGCGGTCCAACCTCGCTCCGCCGTCCCTCGCGGCCCTGGCGTTGGCGTTCGCGCAGATCGGTGTCGTGCTGCTGGTGCGACCGGTGTTCCTGCCCCGCCTCGTCGCGTGGATCAACGGGCGGGCCTTGCCGATCTTCCTGGTGCACCAGAGCGCGCTGCTGGTCGTGACGCTCGTCGGGTCGGTCTTCGGGCCCCTCCCGGGGCTGCTGACCGAGCCCGACGGCGTCGGGTGGCTAGGCCGGCGCCTTCTCTGGCTGCCGGTGTTCGGCCTGGTGGCTTGGGTGCTGCTTCGCGACCGCCGCCAGCAGCGCCAGGCAGATCGTGGTGACGTGCAGGACCACGCCGATGGTGTTCGGCTCCAGGACGAGCAGCGGGGGGACGCAGGCCGTGGCGGCCAGGAGCCACGCCCGCCTGCCGTGGCACGTGCCCGCGCGGGCCGCGTGCAGCAGGTACCAGCCCAGCAGGAGGTGGATGAGGTTCTGCAGCGGATCCACCTGGAGGACGATCAGCGTCGCGCTGGTGCCCGCGAAGCCGGTGACGACGAACCCGAGCACGCCGAACGCGCCGAACGCCACCCCGAGCGTGGCGGCCAGGCGGGAGCGGTGGGACTCCGCTGACGTCCAGTGGAAGTCCGGGAACAGCGACGCGTGGCGCTCGAAGCGGTGGAACACCAGCAGGACGGGCATCAGGAGCAGCACCAGCACCGCCAGCCACCGCGGGCGGGCGAGCCAGTCCGCGACGGTGAACGCGGCCGCGTCCGGCGCGTCCAGCAGCCCTAGCACGCCCACCACGGCCGCGAGGAGCGTCAGGTAGCCGAGGTAGACCGTCATCGGGGCGGTGCGGGCGAACATGACGACGTTCCACTGGTGCCTGCCCGCCAGCCACCCCGTCGCGCGGTCGCGCAGGACCGTGACCAGGCAGATCTGACCGAGACCCAGCACCAGCAGGCAGACGGTGGGCGGGCTGAGGTTCGAGCCGGCCTCGCCGGGCATCGCCATCATCGTGCGCGGGTAGCCGCCGTAGGTGATCAGGCCGAGCAGGGCGGGCACCGTGAGGGACGCCAGCACGCCGAGGACCTTGCGGGAGATCCGGCGCAGCGTGCCGTCGGCGTAGAAGAAGCCGAGCTGCTGGAGGAAGATCGCGCCGAGCAGCAGGTTGAGGTAGCCGCCGGTGCGCCAGTCGAAGAGCACCCGGACCCCGTCGACCGTGACCATGGCGACGGTCAGGATCAGCGGCGTGCCCAGGCGCAGGTGGCGGTGCAGCCACGCCATCAGCGGCGTCACGGCGACCGCCACGAGGTAGACGCCCAGGAACCACAGCGGGTACGCGATGAGCCTGCCGAACGCCTCCACGCGGACCTTGGGGACGTCCAGCAGTTCGAGGGGGAGCGGGAGCACCAGCCAGGCCAGGATGAACGCCAGGACCGGGCGCAGCAGCCAGGCGATCCGGCTCGACAGGTACCGGCCGTAACCACCCTCGTGCGCCTTGACCTCCTGCCAGGCCAGCATGTTCGCGTGGCCGCCCGCGAAGAAGAAGATCGGGACGGCCTGGAGGACCCACGTCAGCAGCCACAGCCAGTTCGCGCTCACGCCCGCCCAGTGCATGACCGTGAGGACGGACTGGCCCAGCACCACCAGACCGAGGCTGGCCAGGCGGAGGAACGTGGCGTACCGGTCCTGCGCGGCCGGGCGCGGGGTGAACTCGGGGGCGTGGGGCTTGCTGAGCTTGCGCTTCCGGCCGGGCAGGCGGGCCAGCAGCAGGAACACCACCACCGCACTGCCGAAACCCCAGGCGAGAACCGGCTCGTGCCCCGGCGGCCCCCACCGCTGACGCCACGAGTTGAAGCTCAAGCCGCCCGCGTAGAGCTGCGCGACGGCGTGGCACTGCGTCTCGGAATCCCGCGGGTTCGCCCGGCACTGGGCGTGCATGTCCTCGGACAGCTGCACGTCGATCGCCTTGCGAGCGGCCGGCCCGAGCGGCTGCCCCTTGCTCTCCGCGTAGCGGAGGAGGTCGTAACCCAGGTCGTGAGCCTTGCAGGCGAGACTGAAGTCCCACTCCGTCTCACCCGCGGGCCCGGAGCACTCGCCCGACGGGTGAATGGCCCGCACCGTGCCGTCCGAGGTGGTGACCGTGACCGGACTCCGCCCCTGCACCCGACCGAAGTCGTCCGGGAAGTCGTCCAGCGGGTTGCGTCTGGAGGGGTTCGTCATCGAGGTCACGGCCCTGGAAGCCGCGGCGACGTCCTTGCTCAGCGGCTGGTCGTCGGTCGCGCCCGCGGGGCGGGAAGCGATGACACCGCAGAGGAAGACGACGAGCGTGACCACCACGAAGCGGAACCACGCGGGTAAGCGGGAGAGGAGCCGGATACCCGGCCAACCTCCGGTGTCGTTGTTTGCCCGTGCTTCGCCCATTGGATGGTTAGGTTACGGAATTACAACGCTTGATGGCCAGTCGAGGGTTTAGAGGCTGGTGGGAGGGGGTGTCACGGTCCGGGTCGAGGGCGTTTCTGGTTCGGTTGTGAGCGAAATGGCTCGGCAGTCAGGGTTCCTCGACAGGCAGCCGCACAGCCACCAGCCACCAGCAGCCACCAGCAGGCGCAGCAGGCTAGAAAAGTGCGGCAGACCAGCGAACGCAAGGCAGGTGCCCTAAACCGTGGCCGATTTTACTCGGGGATTTGAGCCTTAAAATTGATGATCGGGCAGGCTTCAGACCTGCCCTTTTGGCCCGATCAAAGGCTCAAATAAGGG
>DATMCA010001881.1:0-5770 GCA_035559015.1 Umezawaea sp.
GGACGAAGTCGCGCACGTAGTCGTCCACCGGCGCGCCGACCAGCTCGTCACCGGTGCCGACCTGCACGACCTTGCCGTCGCGCATGATCAGGATCCGGTCGCCGAGCTTGAGCGCCTCGGACAGGTCGTGGGTGATGAACAGCATCGTCTTGCCGACCTCGCGGTGCAGCCGGACGACCTCGTTCTGCATGTCCCGGCGGATCAGCGGGTCGAGCGCGGAGAACGGCTCGTCGAACAGCAGCACGTCCGGGTCGCCCGCGAGCGCCCTGGCCAGGCCCACGCGCTGCTGCATGCCGCCCGAGAGCTGGTCCGGGTAGGACTTCTCGTAGCCGCTGAGGCCGACCAGGTCAACGACCTCCATGGCCCGCTCGGCGCGTTCGGCCTTGCCGACACCGCGGATCTCCAGGCCGTAGGAGATGTTGTCCAGGACCCGCCGGTGCGGCAGCAGGCCGAAGTGCTGGAACACCATGGAGAACTTGTTGCGCCGGAGTTCGCGCAGCCGCTTCTCGTCGGCCGCGAGGATGTCCTCACCCTCGAACAGCACCTGGCCCGACGTCGGCTCGACGAGCCGCGTCAGGCACCGCACGAGCGTGGACTTGCCCGATCCGGACAGGCCCATCACCACGAACACCTCGCCGGGCGCCACGTCGAACCCCACGTCGCGCACCGCCGCCGTGCACCCGGTGCGGTCCATCAGCTCACGGCGCGACAAAGCGCACAACTCGGGCGACCCCGGGACCTCCGAGGCCTTGGGGCCGAACACCTTCCACACATCCCGAACAGAGATGACCGGGTCGGGCTGCCCCGCACCGACCGGATCGACCTCGACGTCTTGGGCCGTCACCTACGCTCCAAACCGTGCGCCTTGTTGCGGATTGCGCACATCGTTTCTGGATGCGCGACAGCATCGACCCTGGTACCAGCCCCGTCAAGGTCAAGTCGTCCCGGTCGCGCGACTTTAACGCCACGACCACTCAGCCGACACACCCCTGAGCGCCCGGTTCACCCGCGAAAGATCCACTGTGGACGGTCGATTCCTTGATCACGGCCAGGACACGCCATCAATCCTGTCGTCCTACCTCTGCACGGAAATACGGGAACGACACGTTCTCGGAGAAGCGCGTTCCGACGCCCGACGTGGTCGATCGAGTCGCAGATGTCGCGTGGCGCACCCCGACCGGGTGTCGGAGGAATTCCACACTGGAAGCGACGAACTACCTTGGTCGTGGTGCGACGCGCGTTGTCCACGTCCATCCGGAACTCCTCCGCCGATTTCGCGCTTTCGGACCGGCATCGGAAGCACTTCCCCACCCGTTGACCTCAAAATCTCGTCGGCACCGTTGTGTCCCGCTTTTGGTCACAATCTGTCCGCCATCCGGCGAAACGTGTGATCACACCTCTGCGATTACTCCCGCAGACCTGCCAAACGCGCCGGAGGACATCATGGGGACGGCAGTGGCAATCGTTTATCTCGTGGGCTGCCTCGCGGCCGCCGGAGTCGGTCGGTACCGCTCAGGCCTCAGTCAGCGGGGGCGACTACCCGCGGGAACGGTCCTGACCAGTCTTCCGTGGTTCCTGAGCCAGGTCGGATCCATGCTGGCGTGGCCGGTGGTGCTCGGCGTCTGGATCGCGCGGGGCCGTCCGGATTCGCCGTGGAAGGCCACGACGAATCCGGACGGGCACCTCCGAATTCGGCGGCACACACCGAGATAGAGGCGCGCGAAGAATCATTCGGAAATCTCATCGGAGGTAGATCATGTGCGCATGCGTCAAGGCCGGCCGTTCGAAGTGCGCGTGGTGCAAGGAGGCCGAGCACCTCAAGAGGCCACCGGCACGCCACAGTTGCCAGTGGGGCCGCTGTTCCTGATTTCGGGCGAAACGGTTCAGGACCACGGCGGCGGGCGACACCCGCGCCGTCCGAGCAAGGTGCTTTCCGTGGGAACCACCAACCGGAGACCCGGCCGTCGGCGACGGTCGGGTCTCCGGCGGGCGTTCGGAAGGCGGCTCAACGCCTCAGCCGCCGAGCCGGCTCTCGTCCCACCGGTGGCCGATTGACGCCATGAGCCGACCTTGACTCCACCTGACCTGGGCGGTAAAGATTTTGAACCACCGTCTCAGCGTTGGAGGAGCCTTGATCGAGTCCGCCGTGGCCGCAGCCGACGTGGCGCGGGAGTTCGCGTCCGAGACCGAGGCGCGGCGGGCGTTGGCGCCCGAGGTGCTGGCGGCGCTGCGGGAGAGCGGGCTGCTGCGGGCCGGGTTGCCCGAGGAGCTCGGGGGGCCGGAGTTGTCGCCGGAGGCGATCCTGCGGTCGGCGGAGGCGGTGGCGCGGGGTGACGCGTCGGCCGGGTGGTGCGTGTCGATCGCGGCCACCAGCAGCCTGCTCGCCGCGTACCTGCCCGACGAGGGCGCGCGGGAGGTGTTCGGGCGGCCCGACGTGGTCGCGGCCGGGGTGTGGGCGCCGCGGGGCAAGGCCACGACCGTCGACGGCGGGGTCGTGGTGTCCGGGCGGTGGGCGTTCTGCAGCGGGATCCCGCACGCCGACTGGCTGTTCGCCGGGTGCGTGCTCGACGGCGCGGCGCTGAAGGTCGTCGCGCTGCCCAAGGCCGAACTCGACGTGCTGGACACCTGGCACACGAACGGGTTGCGGGGCACCGGCAGCCACGACGCCGTGGCGCGCGAGGTGTTCGTGCCGGACCACCGGGTGCTGTCGGTGCTCGACGGGCCCCTGCACGGCGGCGCGCTGTACCGGTTCCCGATCTTCGGGTTCTTCGCGATGTCGATCGCCGTCGCGGCGCTGGGCAACGCCCGTGGCGCCATCGACGACCTGACGGCTCTGGCGGTGGACAAGAAGGCGCTGGGGTCCAGCAAGTCGTTGGCCGAGCGCGGTCAGACCCAGGCCGCCGTGGCGGAGGCCGAGGCGGCGCTGCGGGCGGCCCGGCTGCTGGTGTTCGACGCGGTCGACCACGCCTGGCAGGAGCCCGAGGACCGGACCGCCGCCCGGCTCGGGCTGCGGTTGGCGGCCACGCACGCGACCCGCGCGGCCGCGTCCGTGGTGACGTCGATGTACGACCTCGGCGCCGGGTCGGCGATCTACGCGGATTCGCCGTTGCAGCGCCGTTTCCGGGACGCGCACACGGCCACCGCGCACTTCCAGGTCAACCCGGCCAGCTACGAGCTGAGCGGGCGGCTGCTGCTCGGCCTGCCCACGCGGACGGAGCAGCTGTGAGCGTCGGGGTCGTGCTGCCGTACTGGCTGGACCGGCCCGACGGCGAGGCCGTGGACATCGCGGTCGAGGCCGACCGGCTGGGGTTCGGGACGCTGTGGGTCGGCGAGATGGCGACGTTCGACGCGTTCGCGCTGGCGACCGCGATCGGCTTGCGCACCAAGGACATCCGGCTGCGCGTCGGGCCGCTGGCGGCCGGGGTGCGCAGCCCGGTGGCGTTGGCGCTCGGGGTGTCGTCGGTGGCGGCGTTGACCGGGCGGCGGGTGGACCTGGCGCTGGGCGCGTCGAGCCCGGCGATCGTGGCCGGGTGGCACGACCGGCCGTGGGCCGGTGCCGCGCCGCGGATGCGCGAGACGGTCCGGGCCGTGCGGTCGTTGCTGACCGGGGAGCGGATCGACGTCGACGGCCCGCACGTCCGGTCGCACGGGTTCCGGTTGCGCGCGCCGGTGCCGGGGGCGACGGTGTCCGTCGCGGCGTTCGGGCCCGCGATGCTCCGGGTGGCCGCCGAGGAAGCGGACGAGGTCGTGCTGAACCTGGTGACGCCCGAGCAGGTGGCCGGAGTGCGGAAGGTCGTGGACGAGCACGCGGCCAGGGCCGGTCGGGCCGCGCCCAGGCTGGCGGTGTGGGTCACCGCCGCGGTCGATCCGGGGGCGGGCGCGCTCAGGCAGGTGTCCGAGCAGCTGGCGCTGTACCTGCGAGCGCCCGGCTACGCCGAGATGTTCGTCGAACTCGGCTTCGGAACCGTGGTGGCGCGGGCGAAAGCCGGTGTGCCGCGGCGGGAACTGGCCGTGCCGCCGGAGTTGCCGAACGCGGTGTGCGCGCTCGGGTCGGCCGCGGAGGTGCGCGAGCGGATCGCCGCGTACCACCACGCCGGCGCCGACCACGTCGGTGTCGCCCCCTCGACCGCCGACGACCCGGCCGGGCGCCGGGTGCTGGCCGCGGTGGGGTGACGCGTGCACGACCTCCCACAGCGGTTCGACGCCGACTCCGTCGGGCGGGCGCTCGCACTGGTCGGTGAGCGCTGGACGTTGCTGATCCTGCGCGAGGCGTTCTTCGGGGTGCGGCGGTTCGGCGAGCTGAGCCGCAACCTCGGCGTCCCGAGGCCCACGCTGTCCGCGCGCCTGCGGACGCTCGTCGACGCGGGCCTGCTCGACCGCGTCCCGCACGAGGACCACCACGAGTACCGGCTCACCGATCGCGGCCGCGACCTGTTCCCGGCGATCGTCGCGCTGATGAGGTGGGGCGACACCCACCTGGCCGGACCGGCCGGGCCCGCCATCGCCTTGCGCCACCACGCGTGCGGCTCGGTGGTCGACGCGCGGCTGGTGTGCGGGCACTGCCACGAGGAGATCACGGCGGCCTCGGTGACCCCCGAAGCCGTCGTAGGATCGAAGGGTGGCGACTGACGACGAGCTGATGGCGTGGGCGCCGAAACCGACCGCTCCGCCGGGGATCGCGCTCGCGGGCTACAGCGGCTTCCGGCTGGTCGCCCAGGGCGGTGAGGGCACCGTGTACCGGGCCCGCCAGGACGGGCTCGGGCGGGACGTCGCGGTGAAGGTGCTCGAAGCGCAGGACGACTCCACGCTCGCGCGGTTCCGCCGCGAACTGGAGATCACCGTCCGGCTCGGCAGGCAGCACCCGCACATCGTGACGGTGCTGGACACCGGTGTGGTGCGCGGCAGGCCGTGCATCGTCATGGAGTTCCACGACCTGGGCTCGCTGCACGACCGGCTCCGCGCGCGAGGACCGCTGCCGGTGGCCGAGGTGGTCGCCGCGGGCATCGCCGTCGCGGACGCGCTGGCGTTCGCGCACGGCCAGGGCGTGCTGCACCGCGACGTGAAGCCGCAGAACATCCTGGTGCTGCCGACGTCGTACGTGCTGGCGGACTTCGGCATCGCGCGGGCGGTCGACGCCGGCCACTCCGCGTCGCTGCAACTGGTCAGCTACCGCCACGCGGCCCCGCAGATGGTCGACGGCGAGAAGCCCGCCGCCACCGACGACGTCTGGTCGCTCGGCTCGACGCTGTTCACCCTGCTGGACGGCGCCCCGCCGTTCGCGGTGGACGACTCCGACTCGATGCTGGGCTACCTCGGCCGCGTCCGCTCGGCACAGCCCCGCAAGCTCACCCGGCCGGACGTGCCGCCGGTCCTGGCCTCGATCATCGAACGCTGCCTGGCCAAGGCGCGCGAGGACCGGTTCCCCGACGCCGCCACCCTGCGCACGGCGTTGGCCGCCGTCGACACCGCCTGGGCCCCGACTCCGTCCACTGTGGACCCGGACAGCACCAGGGCCGTGATCCCCCTGGCCCCGCCCCAGGTCTACCCCGAGGGCCCGACCGCGCTGCCGGACTTCGGCCCGCGCCCGGCGGAGGAGGCGCCCGCACCGGAACCGGTCCCCGAGCAACCGAAGACGTGGGCTGAACAGCTCGCCGACCTGACCGTCCGCCACCACGAACCCGAACCCGAGGTGCCGGTCTTCGGGCCTCGCCCGACGGAGTCGGGCGAGAAACCCATCACCACCACCCCCTCCACTCCCTACCCACCCCCA
>DATMCA010001882.1:0-5168 GCA_035559015.1 Umezawaea sp.
CGACGGTCGCCGTTTCCGGCTCGCTCGACGACGTGCTGGCGGACCCCTCCGTCTCCGCCGTCGCGATCGCCACCCCCGCCGCCACCCACCTGCCGGTCGCGATGGCCGCGCTGGAGGCGGGCAAGCACGTGCTCGTGGAGAAGCCGCTCGCCGCGAACTTCTCCGACGGCCGCAAGCTGGTCGAGGCCGCGGAGAGCCGCGGCCTCACCCTGATGCTCGACCACACCTTCTGCTACACCCCGGCGGTGCAGCACCTGCGCGAACTCGTGCGCGGCGGCGAGCTGGGCGAGATCCAGTACATCGACTCGGTGCGGATCAACCTGGGCCTGGTGCAGCCGGACGTCGACGTCCTCTGGGACCTGGCGCCGCACGACCTGTCGATCTTCGAGGCGATCCTGCCCGACGACGTCCGCCCGGTCGAGGTGTCCGCGCACGGCTCGGACCCGATCGGCGCCGGCCACGCGTGCGTGGCGCACCTGACGATGAGGCTGTCCAACGGTTCCATCACCCACGTGCACGTGAACTGGTTGTCCCCCACCAAGATCCGCACGATGGTGATCGGCGGCTCGAACCACACGGCGGTCTGGGACGACCTCAACCCGACGCAGCGGCTGTCCATCTACGACAGGGGCGTCGAGCGCGAGCGCGAGCACAAGATCATCTCCTACCGCTCCGGCGACATGGTCGCTCCCGCGCTGCCCGAGCGCGAGGCGCTGCGCGGCGTCATGGCGGAGTTCGCCGCCTCGATCAGCGAGGGCCGCCCGCCGCTCACCGACGGCCGCGCCGGCCTGCGCGTGCTCGCGATCCTCGAAGCCGCGTCCGAGAGCCTCGCCGGCGGCGGCTCCTTCGTGCCCGTCCAGCAGGTGGACGCACCGACGAACAGTGGAGGCACGACCTCATGACGGCACAGCCCATTTCCGGTCAGCGGGCGCTGGTCACCGGTGGAGCGGGCACGATCGGCTCCGCGGTGGTCGACCAGCTGGTCGCCGCCGGAGCGTCCGAAGTGGTCGTGCTGGACAACTTCGTGCGCGGCCGCAGGGAGAACCTGGCCGATGCCATCGCCGCCGCGGACGACCGGGTGACCGTCGTCGAGGGCGACATCAACGACCGGAAGCTGGTCGGCGAGCTGTCCGAGGGCATCGACCTCGTCTTCCACCTCGCCGCGATCCGCATCACGCAGTGCGCCGAGGAACCGCGGCTCGCGCTGGAGTGCTTGGTGGACGGGACCTTCACCGTCATCGAGGCCGCCGCGGCCGCCGGTGTCAAGAAGGTCGTCGCGTCCTCGTCGGCGTCCGTCTACGGCCTCGCCGAGACGTTCCCGACCACGGAACGGCACCACCCGTACAACAACGACACCTTCTACGGCGCCGCGAAGGCGTTCAACGAGGGCATGCTGCGCAGCTTCCACGCCATGAACGGCTTGGACTACGTGGCGCTGCGGTACTTCAACGTCTACGGACCGAGGATGGACGTCCACGGGCTGTACACCGAGGTGCTGATCCGGTGGATGGAGCGCATCAACAAGGGCGAGCCGCCGCTGATCTTCGGCGACGGCGCGCAGACGATGGACTTCGTCCACGTGCACGACATCGCCCGCGCCAACATCCTCGCGGCGCGCGCGGACGTGACGGACACCGTCTACAACATCGCCAGCTCCCGGGAGACCAGTCTGCGCGGGCTCGCGCTGGAGCTGTTGTCCGCCATGGGATCGGACCTGGCGCTGGAGCACGGTCCCGAGCGCAAGGTGAACGGCGTCACGCGCCGCCTGGCGGACATCAGCTCCGCGGCGCGGGAACTGGGCTGGAAGCCGGAGATCGAGCTGTCGGACGGTCTTCGGGGGCTCGTCGCGTGGTGGGCAGCGGAGTCCGGCAAACGCGCAGAGTGACCAAAGAGGACCGTTTGGACGAGTGCTGCTGCGGTTGAACAACTTTCGACCCGCTACCCGCCAAACGTTGTAACGATGGGTGGTCCTCATCCGAACAACAACCCGAGAAACATTTGCGGCGCGTGACCACCGGCGGGGAGCCGGGCGGTCCCGCCGGACGGCGGCTGATCCCTGGGGTCGTAATCGTTGTGCGTGGCGGCTTTGAGAGGCGGACGGCCATGTCGTTGGTTGGTGGCACGGATGGGACAAGACATCCGGTGCTGAGAAGGATCATGGCCTTCGTCATTTTCGTGGCGGCGGCGGTGGTTCCCATCGCGGTGCTGAGCACGTCCGCCTCGGCGGCCCCGTGCGACGCCCCGGTGGTGAACCCCGTCGCCTGCGAGAACTCCAAGACCGGCGACACGAACTGGGACGCGTCCGGCGGTGGTGACCCGAGCATCGAGGGGTTCGCCACCACGATGAGCGCGAACATCGGTGAGACGGTCAAGTTCAAGATCAAGACCTCGTCGCCGTACAAGGTCGACATCTACCGGCTCGGGTACTACAACGGCGCCGGCGCCCGCAAGTGGGCCACCTCCATCCCGGTGACGCCGAGGGTTCAGCCCCCCTGCCTCACCCCCGACGTCACCCCCACGCAGCCCGCCACCGGTCTGATCGACTGCGGCAACTGGCAGGAGTCCGCCTCCTGGACCGTGCCGTCGAACGCGGTGTCCGGTGTGTACCTCGCGCACCTCCAGCGGACCGACGCGGACGTGGACAACCAGATCGCGTTCGTCGTCCGCAACGACGCCAGCCACGCGAAGATGGTCTTCCAGACCTCCGACACGACGTGGCAGGCCTACAACACCTGGGGCGGCAACAGCTTCTACGGCGGCCAGCCCGACTCGCGCGCCTACAAGCTGAGCTACAACCGCCCGTTCTCCACCCGCACGGACGTCCCGGACGGCCGTGACTTCCTCTTCGGCTCCGAGTACCCGATGATCCGCTTCCTGGAGCGCAACGGGTACGACATGAGCTACATCTCCGGCATCGACACCGATCGAGCGGGATCGCTGCTGCAGAACCACCAGCTGTTCATCTCCACCGGCCACGACGAGTACTGGTCGGGCCAGCAGCGCGCCAACGTCGAGGCCGCCCGCGACGCGGGTGTGCACCTCGCGTTCTTCAGCGGCAACGAGGTCTTCTGGAAGACCCGCTGGGAGAACAGCATCGACGGCTCCGGATCGCCGTACCGCACGCTGGTCTCGTACAAGGAGACCCACGCCAACGCGAAGATCGACCCGAACGCGCAGTGGACGGGCACCTGGCGCGACCCGCGGTTCAGCCCCCCGGCCGACGGCGGCAAGCCCGAGAACGCGCTCACCGGCCAGATCTGGACCGTGAACTGCTGCAGCTACGCCATCAAGGTCCCGGCCGACGACGGCAAGATGCGCTTCTGGCGCAACACCTCCGTCTCGAACCAGGCGGCGGGCGCCACCGCGACGCTGGCCCCGAACTCGCTCGGCTACGAGTGGGACGAGGACCTGGACAACGGCTTCCGCCCCAAGGGTTCCGTGCCGCTGTCGAAGACGACCGAGACGGTCCAGGCCAAGATCCAGGACTACGGCACGAACGTCGCCCAGGGCGACGCCACGCACCGGATGACGATGTACAAGGCCCCCAGCGGCGCCATCGTGTTCGGCGCGGGCACCGTGCAGTGGTCGTGGGGTCTCGACGACCAGCACGACGGCACGGCCGTCGACACCGACGTCCGGATGCAGCAGGCGACCGTGAACCTGTTCGGGGACATGGGGATCCTGCCCACCACGATGATGGCCGGCCTGGTCGCGCCGGGCACCTCGACCGACACCACCGCCCCGCAGACCACGATCACGAGCCCGACGGCCAACCTGGTGGTCAACAGCGGTGACACGATCACCGTGACCGGTACGGCGTCCGACGTCGGCGGCCGGGTCGGCAACGTGGACGTCTCGCTCGACGGCGGCACCACCTGGCACCCGGCGACCGGCCGGGAGTCCTGGACCTACACCGGCAGCGTGCCGCGCTCCGGCGCGCTGAACGTCCAGGCCCGCGCCACGGACGACAGCCTCAACACCGACGCGTCGCCCGCGACCGTCGCGATCTCCAGCACCTGCCCGTGCACCCTGTTCCCGGACCTGGCGAAGCCGAAGACCGACGCGACCACCGACGTCAACCAGATCAACGTCGGCACCCGCTTCACCGCCGACGCCAACGGCTACGTCACCGGGATGCGCTTCTACAAGGGCGCGGGCAACACCGGCACGCACGTCGGCGGTCTGTGGACCTCGACGGGCCAGCAGCTCGCCACCGCGACCTTCGCCAACGAGTCCGCCTCGGGCTGGCAGAACGCGGTGTTCAACCCGGCCGTCCAGGTCACCGCGAACACGCAGTACGTGGTGTCCTACAACGCCCCCGTCGGCAGGTACTCCGCGGACGCGGACTTCTTCCGCAACAAGGGCTTCGACGCGCCGCCGCTGCACGCCCCGGCCACTGCGGAGACCGCGCTCAACGGCATGTTCGCCTACGGCGCCTTCGGGTTCCCGACCAACAGCTACCAGGGCGGCAACTACTGGGTCGACGCCGTCTTCGACACCACCGCGCCGCCGGACACGATCGCGCCGAGCGCGACCGCCGACTCGCCGATCAACGGCAGCTCCAGCGTCTCCACGACGGCGAAGCCGACGGTGAAGTTCGACGAGCCGGTCCAGCAGGCCACGATCGTCTTCACGGTGAAGGACCCGGCGAACAACGCCGTGCCGGGCACCGTCGCCTACGACGCCGCCACGAAGACCGCGATGTTCACGCCCACCAACACCTTGGCCGACAACACCAAGTACACGGTGTCGGTGTCCGGGGCGAAGGACACGGCGGGCAACACGATGGCGTCCGCGACCACGTGGACGTTCACCACGCAGAAGGCGGCCACGCCGGGCGTGTGCCCGTGCAGCGTGTGGGACGACGGCGCGGTGCCGACCACGGTCACCGTCAACGACTCCGGCGCGGTCGAGCTCGGCATGAGGTTCCGCTCGGACGTCAGCGGCTCCGTCAAGGGCGTCCGCTTCTACAAGGGCGCGGCGAACGTCGGCACGCACGTCGGCCGCCTGTGGTCGAACGCCGGCACGCTGCTCGCGACGGTCACCTTCACGGGTGAGTCCACCGCGGGCTGGCAGGAGGCGACGTTCAACTCGCCGGTCCACATCGACGCCGGCACCACGTACGTCATCTCGTACACGACCAACGGGTACTACTCGGCGACCTCCGG
>DATMCA010001883.1:0-8863 GCA_035559015.1 Umezawaea sp.
ATCGGCCACTCGCAGCGCCGCGCCGTGCTGCTCATCTACCTGTGGGCGGGCGTGCTGGCGTTCGGCGCGGTGGCCCTGACCCTGTTCGACGTGCGCGTGGTGGCCTGGTGCTTCGGCCTCGGCCTGCTCGTGGCGCTGTTCGTCAGCGCCATCCCGAGGCTGCGCGAGGTCCGGCGCGGCCAGTGACCGGTCTGGTAAGACTGGATCACATGGCAGCGCTCCCAGGCCCGCCGCACCACCTGCTCACGGTCGCCGAGTACGCGGCGCTCGGTGAGCAGGAGACCGGGTACGCGGAACTCCTCGAAGGCCGTCTGCTGATGTCGCCGGGCCCCACGCCCGACCACAACCTCGCCTCGGCCGAGCTCTACCACCAGCTGCGCCCCCAACTGCCCGACCAGCTCGTGGTGGTCCAGGACGTCGCCGTGGACCTCGAACTCTGCCCGGCGCACCTGCCGGGGTTCTCCCGCCGTCCCGACCTGGTGGTCGCGCGGCGCGAAGCGCGGCAACGGGTCCGCGTCGAAGGCGGCCTGTACCGCGCGTCGGAGATCGTGGTGGTGGTGGAGATCGTGGTGCCGGACTCGCGGCGCACCGACACCGTGACGAAGTTCGGCGAGTACGCGGACGCGGGCATTCCGCACTACTGGATCGTCGACATCGCGCGGCCGGTGTCGCTGGTCGTGTTCGGGCTGGCCGGGGAATTCGGCTACCGGGGCGCACCCGCCACGACGGGCGGTTTCCGCGCGGCCCACCCGTTCCCGGTCGAGTTGGACCTGGACCGGCTGGTCTGATCGACGTCGACGAACGTTCACGACGAGTTCATCGCCGGGTCGGGCGAAAACCGGCAAATCCGCACCTGCGCGAACCGTGGAAATCCGACCTCTTACACTCGGTGGCATGAGCGAGACCAGCGAAGATCTGACTCATGCCGGAGTGGTGCGCGGACTGGCCGGAGCGATGTTCCGCGGCGCGCTCATCCCGACGGTGGTCACGGTGGTCCTGGGCGTCGTCGTCTTCGGGGTGCTGTACGGCCTGCCGGGCGCTCTGGGAGCCCTGGTCGGCGGTCTCGTGATCATCGCGTCTTCTTTGGCGACGTTGTGGCTGATGCACCGGACCGCCGCGCTGGAAGTGCACTTCGTGATGGCCGCGGCACTCGGCGGATTCATGCTCAAGATGCTGGTGTTGCTCGGCGTAATGATTCTGCTGCGCGATGTGTCTTACCTGCACGCGAACTCGGTGGCAATCACCATGGTGGCGACGATTCTGGTGACGGCGGCCATGGAAGCGCGTGCGTCCAAACGGAGCAAGACCCCGAACGTCATCCCGGCCACCACCGGTGACCCCGCTTAAGCCGTACGCCCGTCCGGGACGTCTCTACCGGCTGATATGGTTCGCCCGCAGACCTGGACGCCCCCTCCTCCGGCTTGGCCGAGGGGGGTGCCGCTGGCAGGTGTCTGCGGTCCGTAAGGTACGTTAAGTCCTGATCGTGACGATTCCCCCGGCGGAGTGAACGCCGGCCGGGAGAACCGGAAGGAGCCCAGTGGGCGAGCTGGTGCTGGCCGAGGGTGGAACGTTCGTTCCCCCCGGTGCTAAGGATTTCTTCTTGCCGCCGATCTTCGGCGGTGTCACCAAGCCGATGGTGCTGGTCGTTCTGTCGATCGTCATCATCGCGGTGTTCTTCCTGTTGGCCACTCGCAGCTTCAAGCTGGTGCCCAGCAAGTTCCAGTTCATCGCCGAGTCGGTTTACGATATGGGCCGCAACACGATCGCGCGTGAGCAGATCGGCGGTAAGGACTTCAAGCCGTTCGTGCCCCTGATCGTCACGTTGTTCACCTTCGTGCTCGTGAACAACCTCTTCGGGATCATTCCGCTGATCCAGTTCCCGACGATGTCCCACATCGGCTTCCCGCTCGCCGTGTCGGTTCTCGTGGTGTACCCCGTTTACCACTACGTCGGCTTCAAGCGCCACGGTTTCGTCGGGTACCTGCGCAACCAGCTGTTCCCGCCGAACGTGCCGAAGCCGGTCTACATCCTGCTGGCGCCGATCGAGTTCTTCTCGAAGTTCATCATGAACCCGATCACGCTCGCGATCCGAGTGTTCGCCGCGATGTTCGCCGGGCACCTGATCCTCTTGGTGTTCACCTTGGCCGGTGAGTACCTGCTCCTCGAAGCGGGCGGGGCTCTGAAGCCTGTCTCGCTGCTGTCTTTCGCCTTCGCCATCGCTATGACGTTCCTCGAGGCGCTGATCCAGGTCATCCAGGCCTACATCTTCGCCCTCCTGTCCGCCAGCTACATCGGTATGGCGCTGGCCTCAGACCACTGAGCACTGAGGGACACACCAAGCCCCCGCTCCGCACTGACCGCGGAGCGAGTTCGAAAGGGATACGTACGTGAGCAGCATGCTTCTCGCACAGGCCGCCACCGAGATCAACCTGAACAAGGGTCTCGCCCTCATCGGCTACGGCCTCGGCGCGATCGGCCCCGGCATCGGCGTGGGTCTCATCTGGGCGGCCGTCATCAACGGCACCGCTCGTCAGCCGGAGGCCCGTGGCCCGCTGATGAACATCGCGTGGACGACCTTCGTGCTCGTCGAGGTCCTCGCCCTGATCGGCCTCGTGCTCTTCTTCATCGCTTCGGCCTAATCACCGGCCTCATCGCGTAGGGAGACGTCGTGGTGAACACCTTGATCCTCGCCGCAGAGGAAGCTCCGAACCCCGTGCTGCCGCACATCTCGGAGCTGATCCTCGGCCTGGTCGCCTTCCTGCTCCTGCTCTGGATCATGCAGAAGTTCGTGTCGCCCCGCTTCGAGGCGCTCTACTCAGAGCGAGCGTCGAAGATCGAAGGTGGCATCGAGCGCGCTGAGCAGGCGCAGGCGCAGGCTCAGAAGATGCTCGACGAGTACAAGGAGCAGTTGGCCGAGGCTCGCGCCGAGGCTGCCCGCATCCGGGACGACGCGCGCGCCGAAGGCACGCAGATCGTCGAGGAGCTGCGCGAGCAGGCCCAGGCCGAGTCCGCGCGGATCGTCGCGCAGGGCCAGCACCAGTTGGACGCGCAGCGCGCCCAGATCGTCGCGGAACTCCGCGCCGACCTCGGCAAGGTGGCCGTGCAGCTGGCGGGCAAGGTGGTGGGCGAAGCGCTGGAGGACGAGGCCCGTCGCCGCGGCACTGTCGACCGCTTCCTCAACGAGCTGGACGCCGTAGCGGCGCCGGCAAGCAAGTAAGAGGACGCCGATGACGTTCCACGCAGCCAGTCGAGAGGCTCTGGCGGCCGCTGAACTGCGGTTGCTCGAACTCGTCGACGCCACCACCGACGCCGACGAGCTGTCGACCCTCGGGGAGGAACTCTTCTCCGTGGTGAGCCTGCTCACCAAGCAGCCGCAGTTGCGGCGCGCGCTCGGCGACTCCTCGTCCGACCGCGCAGGTCGCGAGCAGCTCGTGAAGGGCCTGCTCGCCGGCCAGGTCTCCGCGGGGACCCTCCAGGTCCTCGTCGCGGTGGTCACCGCGAAGTGGTCCAGCCCGCGTGAACTGGTCGACGGCATCGAGTCCCTCGCCCAGACCGCGCTGCTGGTGCGGGCCGAGCGGGACACCCGCCTCGACTCGGTGGAGGACGAGCTGTTCCGGCTCGGCCGCATCGTCGCCGGGTCGCAGGACCTCGAACTGCTGCTGTCCGACCACTCGGTCGAGGCCGAGCGCAAGGTCGCGCTGGTCGACAGCCTGCTCCAGGGCAAGGTCGAGCCGGTCACCAAGACGCTGGTCGACCAGTTGGTGCGCGAGCCCCGCGGCTCGCACGTCGTCGACGGGCTCATGCGGCTCGCCGACCTCGCGGCCAAGCGCCGTGAACGCTCGGTGGCGCACGTCCGCTCCGCAGTCGAGTTGAGCGCTGAGCAGCAGGAGCGCCTCTCGGCGACCCTGACCAGGATCTACTCACGACCGATCGCACTGCACGTCGAGGTTGACGCCTCGCTCGCCGGTGGCCTGCTGATCAAGATCGGCGACGAGGTCATCGACGGAAGCGTGGCTGGTCGGTTGGCGGCACTCCGCCGCGACCTCGCCGGCTGACCAAAAACCGGAACCGCGGCTTCACAAAGCCCCTTTCCCTTGAACGAAGTGAGAGCAGGAACGACATGGCGGAGCTGACGATCTCGTCGGACGAGATCCGCAGTGCGATCGAGAAGTACGTCTCGAGCTACTCCCCGGAGGTCAACCGGGAAGAGGTCGGTGTCGTTGCCGAGACCTACGACGGCATCGCCATCGTCGAAGGCCTGCCCGGCACGATGACGAACGAGATCCTGGAATTCCCCGGCGGGGTTCTCGGAGTAGCGCTGAGCCTCGAGGTCCGCACCATCGGCGCGGTCATCCTCGGTGACTTCGACAAGATCGAAGAAGGCCAGGAGGTCAAGCGGACCGGCACGGTGCTCTCCGTGCCCGTCGGCGACGGCTTCCTCGGCCGCGTGGTGAACCCGCTCGGCGCCCCCATCGACGGTCTCGGCGACATCGTCGCCGACGACAACCGCGCCCTGGAACTCCAGGCCGCGTCGGTGCTGCAGCGCCAGCCGGTCGCCGAGCCGATGCAGACGGGCATCAAGGCGATCGACGCCATGACCCCCATCGGCCGCGGCCAGCGCCAGTTGATCATCGGCGACCGCAAGACCGGCAAGACCGCGGTCTGCATCGACACGATCATCAACCAGAAGAAGGCCTGGGACTCGGGCGACCCGAAGCAGCAGGTCCGCTGCGTCTACGTCGCCATCGGTCAGAAGGGCTCCACCATCGCGGGCGTCAAGGCCGCGCTGGAGGAGGCGGGCGCCCTGGAGTACACGACGATCGTCGCGGCACCGGCTTCCGACTCCGCGGGCTTCAAGTGGCTGGCCCCGTACGTCGGCTCGGCCATCGGCCAGCACTGGATGTACCAGGGCAAGCACGTCCTGATCGTGTTCGACGACCTGACCAAGCAGGCTGAGGCGTACCGCGCCATCTCCCTGCTGCTGCGCCGCCCGCCGGGCCGCGAGGCCTACCCCGGCGACGTCTTCTACTTGCACTCGCGCCTCCTCGAGCGTTGCGCGAAGCTGTCGGACGAGATGGGCGCGGGTTCGATGACGGGTCTCCCGATCATCGAGACCAAGGCGAACGACGTGTCGGCGTACATCCCGACCAACGTCATCTCGATCACCGACGGCCAGTGCTTCCTGGAGTCGGACCTCTTCAACGCCGGTGTGCGCCCGGCCGTCAACGTGGGTATCTCTGTCTCCCGCGTCGGTGGTTCCGCGCAGATCAAGGCGATGAAGGACGTGTCCGGCTCGCTGCGCCTCGACCTGTCGCAGTTCCGCGAGCTGGAGGCGTTCTCCGCCTTCGCCTCGGACCTCGACCCGGCGTCGCGCGCCCAGCTCGACCGCGGTGGTCGTCTGGTGGAGCTGCTCAAGCAGGGCCAGTACTCCCCGGTGCCCGTCGAGGAGCAGGTCGTCTCGATCTTCCTCGGCACCAAGGGCTACCTGGACTCGGTCCCGGTCGGCGACATCCGCCGCTTCGAGGCCGAGTACCTGGAGTACGTGCGGCGCAACAACGGCGACATCCTCGCGGGCATCCGCGAGACCAAGAAGTTGCCCGAGGACGCCAAGCAGGCCATCGTTGACTCCGTCAACGCGTTCAAGCAGCAGTTCAGCGCCACGGACGGCTCCTCGGTCGTTCCCGAGTCGCACGCCAAGGCGATGGACGCCGACAAGGTCGGACACGAGTCGGTGAAGGTCAACCGACCCGCTCCGGCGGAGAAGTGACGTAGGCCATGGCCGCACAGATTCGCGAGCTGCGCCAACGGATCCGCACGGTCAACTCGACCAAGAAGATCACGAAGGCGTACGAGCTCATCGCCACGTCGCGTCTCGCCAAGGCGCAGGCCAGGGTCGCCGCCTCGCGTCCCTACGCGGACGAGATCACTAACGTGCTCTCCGCGTTGGCCGAGGCTTCAGCGAACCTGGACCACCCGCTGCTGGTCGAACGCGAGAACCCGAAGCGCGCCGCAATCCTGGTCGTCACCAGCGACAAGGGCATGTGCGGCGGCTACAACTCCAACGTGCTCAAGGCCGCGGAGGAGCTGATCGCCCTCCTGCGTTCGCAGGGCAAGGAACCGGTCCTGTACGCCCTCGGCCGCAAGGCCGTCGGCTACTTCAAGTTCCGCCAGCGCGACGTGGCGGAGGCGTGGACCGGTTTCTCGCAGACGCCGCTCTACGTCAACGCCGCCGAAGCCGGCGACGCGGTCGTGAACGCGTTCCTGGCAGGCATCGAGGGTGAGGGCGGTGTGGACGAGATCCACGTCGTCTACACCGAGTTCAAGTCGATGCTGAGCCAGAGCCCGGTCGCCAAGCGGATCGCGCCGATGGACGTCGAGTACGACGCCCGTCCGTCCGGTCCGGTGGCGATCTACGACTTCGAGCCGGACGCGAAGACGCTCCTCGGAGCGTTGCTGCCGAAGTACGTCAAGACGCGGCTGTTCTCCGCCCTGCTGGAATCGGCGGCTTCCGAGTCGGCCGCCCGGCGGACGGCGATGAAGGCCGCGACGGACAACGCTGAAGAGCTGGTCAAGACGCTCAGCAGGCAGGCGAACGCGGCCCGTCAGGCCCAGATCACCCAGGAGATCAGCGAGATCGTCGGTGGCGCCTCCGCGCTTACCGGTGGCGCAGGAAGTGATGAGTGACATGAGTGCTACTGCCACCACCACCCGCACCGGCCGTGTGGTCCGGGTGATTGGTGCCGTGGTCGACGTGGAGTTCCCGCGCGGCGCGGTTCCCGAGTTGTTCAACGCCCTCAACGCGGACATCACGTTCGAGGCCGTTGCCAAGACGCTGACCCTGGAAGTCGCCCAGCACCTCGGCGACAACCTGGTCCGCACGATTTCGATGCAGCCGACCGACGGTCTGGTCCGCGGCGCGCCGGTGCGCGACACGGGCAAGGCCATCTCGGTGCCGGTGGGCGACGTGGTCAAGGGCCACGTGTTCAACGCCCTCGGCGACTGCCTCGACGAGCCCGGCCTCGGCCGGGACGGCGAGCAGTGGGGCATCCACCGCAAGGCGCCCGCCTTCGACCAGCTCGAGGGCAAGACCGAGATCCTGGAAACGGGCATCAAGGTCATCGACCTGCTGACCCCGTACGTCAAGGGCGGCAAGATCGGCCTGTTCGGCGGCGCGGGCGTGGGCAAGACGGTGCTCATCCAGGAGATGATCACCCGTATCGCCCGCGAGTTCTCCGGCACGTCCGTGTTCGCGGGCGTCGGCGAGCGCACCCGTGAGGGCACCGACCTCCTCCTGGAGATGGAGGAGATGGGCGTTCTCGCCGACACCGCGCTGGTGTTCGGCCAGATGGACGAGCCGCCGGGCACCCGCATGCGCGTCGCCCTGTCCGCCCTGACGATGGCGGAGTACTTCCGCGACGTGCAGGGCCAGGACGTGCTGCTGTTCATCGACAACATCTTCCGCTTCACCCAGGCGGGCTCCGAGGTCTCGACCCTCCTCGGCCGCATGCCGTCGGCCGTGGGCTACCAGCCCACCCTGGCCGACGAGATGGGTGAGCTGCAGGAGCGGATCACGTCCACCCGCGGCAAGTCGATCACCTCGCTGCAGGCGATCTACGTCCCCGCGGACGACTACACCGACCCCGCTCCCGCAACGACCTTCGCCCACCTGGACGCGACGACGGAACTCTCCCGTCCGATCTCCCAGAAGGGCATCTACCCCGCGGTGGACCCGCTGAGCTCGTCGTCTCGAATCCTCGAGCCGTCGATCGTCGGCGAGGAGCACTACCGCGTGGCGCAGGAGGTCAAGCGGATCCTGCAGAAGTACAAGGAACTCCAGGACATCATCGCCATCCTCGGCATGGACGAACTGTCCGAAGAGGACAAGGTCCTGGTCGGCCGCGCACGGCGCCTGGAACGCTTCCTCGGCCAGAACTTCATCGTCGCCGAGAAGTTCACCGGCCAGCCCGGCTCCTTCGTGTCCATCAAGGACACGATCGAAGCCTTCGACCGCGTCTGCAAGGGCGAGTTCGACCACTACCCCGAGCAGGCCTTCTTCAGCTGCGGCGGTCTGGACGACGTCGAGGCCAACGCCAAGAAGCTGGCCGGCGAGTAGTAGCAGAGCAGCGTTAGTCCAAAAGGGCCGTCCCATCGGGGCGGCCCTTTTGTCATGTCGCTTTAGAGCTGCTTAACCGCTCAACCGCCCTGCCGCTCAACCGTCCCGCCTACCTGCCTGCCTGCATTCGAGCCGCATGACCTCCCACTGCCACCCACAGTGCTTGAGGCCGATTTTACTTGGGGTTTTTGGCGCTAAAATCAGTCGGGCGGCAAGCTCTACATCTGCCGTTTTGGCCCGACTAGCGCCAAAAAGAGGGGCCCCAAGTCAAATCGGCCGCCCCCAGACCCACCCTCAGCACTACAGCTGCGGCAGTCGAGTGGCAACGTACCGCCACCGGAGTGGGAAACTCCCAAACCACGCAACACCCGTACCACCACACCGATCTCCTCCACGTCCCCAACGACGGAGGAGCCCATGCGCATCGCCCTAGCCCTAACCGCCGCGTTAGCAGCAGCCACCCTGAGCACCACCCACCCCACCCCAGCCCAAGCCTCCCTGGGCACCCCCTCCACCCCCACCGTCGTCTTCACCGAGGACTTCGAACACAACCAGGCCTCCACCCCCATCCTCTTACCCGCCTACACAGGACAATCAGGCCAGACCTACACGGCCGACCCCGCCTGGCTGTCCAACTGCAACGGCGTCGTCATCTCCCTCCAACAACCCACCACCACCCCTCCCAACCACCTCTGCGACACCGCCTGGTCCCGCGTCCGCCCCATGGCGGGTGACCTGGCCCAGTGGGCC
>DATMCA010001884.1:0-3546 GCA_035559015.1 Umezawaea sp.
TAGCTTACAACATCAACCCTTGGACCCAAAAATCGGGCTGTCCAACCACGGTTCGTGGATGCCGAACCAGCCGCCGACCAGCGCCAACGCGCCGAGCAGCCAGAGCGTGGCCAGCACGATGAGGCCGGTTGCCGCGAGGACGACGAGCTTCACGAAGAGCGACTGGCGCTTGAGCCAGTCGACCCACATGTCGTAGTAGCGCTTGGCGAACTTGAGGACCTTGCCCGCCCACTCGAACTCGGTGGCGAGGATCGCCAGGCCCGCGAACACGACCAGCCAGCCGGGGCCGGGGTACGGGATCATCAGGACGCCCGCGACCAGCACGAGTCCGCCGACCACGCCGACGCCGATGCGGTAGGCGAGGTTGAGGGCGGGGTTGCGGCGGAACCAGTGCCGCGGCCCGTGCTTGTGCTCGCCGCGCTCGGTGTCGGGCGTGGTGTCGTCGTGCTGGTCGGTCGTCATCGTCCGATCTTCCCGTCCTCGGTCAGGTCTGCGCCGCTTGCCCCGCCGCAAGAACCGCGGAGGGCGTCGGAGGTGCGACCTTGCCCTGCTCCAGCGAGATGGCGAACCCCTTGTGCGCGTACGCGTCCTTGTTCCAGGCCAGCATGATGTCCTGCGCGCCCGGACGTACGTCGAACGTGGCCAGCGCGACCGGACCGTTACCGCTGGTACCCCACACGACGTAGGTCTGCGAGCCAAGGTCGTTCGCCGGCATCCCCTCGGGGATCACGGCGGCGTCGTCGTCACCCGAGAAGAGGACCGCCATCGGGGTCCCGTCCGGAGTGCGCAGCACCACCTTCCTGGTCACGGGGTCCGTGGCCAGCCGGAACGTGTGCTCCAGTTGGTCCGTCCGGGACTTCTGCGCCTCGACCTGGTTCGACAGACTGCCGATCTGCGTACCCACCACCCCCGTGACGACTGCGACGAGGATCACAGCCGCGGCTGCGAGCAGAACGCGCGTCCGCTTGGCCTTGACGCTCCGCCTGGAGTCGAGCGAGATCGGTTCCGCCACTTCCTGACGGTCCGGCACTTTCGCCACGACGGGGGAAGGCTGCTCCTGCGGCGTGTGCTCGATCGCCTCCATGAGGCGTGACCTGAGTCGCGCGGGCGGGTCGATCTGGTCGACGGAGCTACCGATCGCGGCCGTCACGGCTTCGGTGTTCCGCACCGTTAGCCGGCACGTCTCGCACTCCGGCAGGTGGGAGCGCAGTCGCGCCTCCTCGTCCGGTTCGAGGGCGTGCATCGCCCAGCCGACGGCCAGTTCCTCCTGGTCGCACCACTCGGTCTTCCGGTCCCCGCTCACCGGTGCGCTCCCTTGGTGTTGTTCGGCGTCGTGAAGTCGGCGGCCACGCCCGTCTCGGCCGTCCAGACGGCCGAGAGCGAGCCCCGGAGTCTGCGTATGGCCGCGAACGTGCGCGACTTCACCGTGCCCAGCGGCACGCCGGTCAACTTCGCCACCTCTATCTGCGTGTACCCGCCCAGGTAGGCCAGGGCGATGACTTGCCGCTGGTCCTCCGGGAGCTTCTTGAGCGCCTCCCGCACCTCGGCCCCGACCACGCTGTTCAGCGCTTCCAGGTCCGAACCCGGCGCCGGCGGCACGTTGCGCTCGGAGAGCTCGTCGGTCAGCGGAACATTCCGCCGGCGCTGCGTGTTCTCTTTGCGGACGGCGTCCACGGCCCGGTGGTGCACCACGGTCATCAGCCAGGTCCCGAACCCGCCGCGCGTGGCGTCGAAGCGGCTGGGGTTGCGCCACAGCGCGAGGAACGCCTCCTGGACGATGTCCTCCGCGAGGTCCGGGTCCACGCAGATCCGCCTGGCCAGCGAGTACGCCGGCCTCCCGTACCTGTCGTAGAGCTCGCCGAACGCGGTCCGATCGCCCTGCGCCAGTCGGGTGACCAGTTCGGGGTCGGTTGGTCGGCCATCGCGGCTCCCGACATCCGCTGACCTGGGGTCGGCGGGCATCGGTTGCGGCGGTGGAGCGGGCGAGTCAGCCACCAGAGAGGTCCTCACGTCCAACATTCGCACAACAGCCGGTACCAGGTTCAGGTTAAACCCAGCAAGATGGGTGGCGCCGACCCCGAGCGGCCACGGAACGCAGCGAACAAGTCGCAGAACGGAGCGCGGATGCCACGATCGGGTGATCCGAACTGGCTCGCCATACGTTTTCCACCACATAGACGTCACAAGATGGGTGCTCGGTCGTTTCCTGGACCGGGAAGGGAGAAAAGGTAACGACGATGCGCAACGATCACGTCACGCTCCGTTCGGCAGCGGTTTTCGACCTGCTGGCGCCACGCACCCCGGCTGTTCCGGTGCAGGTCGAGCTCCGATACGACACCAAGGACCCGTACGCGGTGGTGGCCGCGTTCCGCACCGGCCGAGCGGGCTGGGTGGAGTGGGTCTACGCACGCGACCTGCTCGCCGACGGCCTCATCGCCGACGCGGGTGACGGCGACGTCCGCATAAGGCCCGCCGCGGACGACCCCGAGGTGGTGGTGATCGAACTCAGCTCCCCGTCGGGCCACGCCATGTTCGAAGCCTCCGCCCAGGAGTTGGCCGACTTCCTCGACCGCACCTACGACGTCGTGGTCCCCGGCAACGAGCACCTGTGGGTCAACGTCGACGAAGCCCTCACCCACCTCATCTCCAACGACCTGACCTGAAAACCCGAGGTCGGGGGCCCGTAACGGCTTTACGGGTACCCCGATTTGATCCTGACGCGGTGTGTGTAATAAAGTTCCCTCAGCACCACGGAAGACCGGAACAACAAGCCCCAAAAGGGCAAAAGGTTCCAGAATTTCGCGGAGCGGTGCGGACGTGGCGCAGCTGGTAGCGCATCACCTTGCCAAGGTGAGGGTCGCGAGTTCGAATCTCGTCGTCCGCTCGGCAGAGGGCCCCTTGGGCTCAGGCCAAAGTCTTGATGCTAGCCTTCAGGACAATGGCGGAGTGGCCGAGTGGCTTAGGCAAGGGCCTGCAAAGCCCTGTACACGGGTTCGATTCCCGTCTCCGCCTCGGACGATTAGCTCAGCGGGAGAGCACTACCTTGACACGGTAGGGGTCACAGGTTCAATCCCTGTATCGTCCACTAGTTATATTTGCAGGTCAGGAAGCCGGTTAGCGATCATCGCTGATCGGCTTTTCTGGTGTTTGGGAGCAAATTGGGAGCAAACGATCAAGACCACATACCCTTGATCACACGGTTTCCGAGTTTTCCGGGTAGAGGTCAGCGTCGCCACGCTCCCATCGCAGCTGCATTCCTTCCAGCAACTGATCGATCATGGCCTGCGTGACGTGGGAGTAGCGGCCCCGCACCCCGTCCATCCGATGCCCCAGTCGTCGGCACTGCGCGATCTCCGGCACGCCGTCTTCGATCATCCACGTCTTGTGCGTGTGCCGTAGATCATGAAAATGCAGTCCGGGGAACAGTGGGGCCCACCCACGCCGCTTGTGGCCGTCGACCGCGGGCAGCCAGACCCGGCGTCGGAAGTTCGTCCGTCGCATCAGCCCGCCGTCGACCCCGGTGAACACGTGCTCGTGATCGGTGTC
>DATMCA010001885.1:0-2482 GCA_035559015.1 Umezawaea sp.
CAGCGGGTCGACCAGCGCGTCGGCCAACGAGCCCGGAGCGGCGGGGGCGGCGCCGTCCACGACCACGCGGGCCCACCCGGTGCGGGGGAGGGCGTCGATCCGCTCGACCAGTTCGGCGACGAGGGTCTCGGGTGTCAGGGAGCGGACCTTCACGGCTGCGGGTAGTCCTCCCAGCCGTCGGGCAGGGTCGGCACGGGCCAGTCGGGATCGGGCCGCCACTCGGCCCACGACGGGTCCCACCACGTCGTGCCCGCGGTGAGCATCGCCTCGATCTCCTTGCCCTGCCGTCGAACCCGCTCGGCCAGCTCCGCCGAGTACTTCCCCTCGACGACCTGCCGCTCGAAGTCCTCCCGGTCGCGCTCGACCCACGGCCCCTCGGCGGGCGCCCAGTAGTCCAGCTCGTGGTCGAGCGTGTCGAACCCCAGGGACGTGCGCCGGTACGGGTCCTGGAGGTTCAGGTACCACCCGTTGAACCGCCGGGACGGCCCCTCCCAGTACAGGTCGACCGAGTAGGCGTCGTCCGGCCGGTGCATCTGGAGCTTCCCGTGCCCGCGCCAGGTCGAGTTCCCGGCGAGCTGCTTCGCGTGCGGCCACGGGTGCGGCGGGTAGCCGAACCGGGTCCCCGGCACCAGGAACACGACCAGCAGCCCCGGCTCGTCCACGATCACCCGCGACGGCGTCACCACCCACGGCTCACCGTGCAGGACCTCGCGACGCAGGACCGTGGCCCCCGGTTGGAAATACCCCATGTGACCAGCTTAGAGGGGCCGGATACGCCCATCCGGGCCTGGTGCAACAGGTCTGGACCTATGAGACTAAAGGTCTAGTCCTCTGCTGGGTGCCAGGCCGCCAACCGAACACTTGTAGGGAGTATCCACGTGAAAGCTCGCAAACTCGGTCTGGTGGCCGTCCTCGCGTCGATCGCCGTCGCACTGCCGATGCTCATGACCGGTGTGGCGCAGGGCCACGGCTCCGCGCAGGGCCCGTTCAGCCGCACCTACAACTGCCGGTGGAACGAGAACCCCGAGGCGCCGACGTCGGGCGGCTGCAAGGCCGCCATCGCCGCGGGCGGCACGCAGGCCATGTACGACTGGCACGAGGTGAACATCGCCAACGCGGCGGGCAACAGCCGGTCGATCATCCCGGACGGCAAGCTGTGCAGCGCTGGCCGCGACAAGTACAAGGGCCTCGACCTGCCGCGCACCGACTGGGCGGCCACGAAGCTGACCAGCGGCGCGAACATCACCTTCCAGCTGAAGGCGACCGCCCCGCACCGCGGCACGTTCGAGCTGTTCGGCACCAAGACCGGCTGGAACCCCTCGGCCCCGCTCAAGTGGAGCGACCTGGACCCCTCGTTCGCGAAGGTCACCGAGCCCGCCATCGCCAACGGCGCGTACCAGATCAACGTGAAGCTCCCGGCGGGCAAGACCGGCCGCCACCTGATCTACGTGATCTGGCAGCGCTCGGACAGCCCGGAGGCCTTCTACTCGTGTTCGGACGTCATCTACTAGTCGGCGTCCACCGGACGCGCTGAGACCTGAGGGGGAGCCCGCGCCGGGCTCCCCCTCAGCCGTCCGCCACCAGGGCGCGGCGCAACTGCCCCGCCACCAGCTCACGCCGTATGTCGTCGCGCGGCAGCGCCCGCACGAGCAGGTGCAGCGCCTCCACGTCGTCGCGCCCGCCGTCGGTTCGGGTGAACTCCCACAGGCTCTCCGCGTCCCCCAGGGTGAGCACGGCCCGCCGGACGCCCGCCAGCAGGTCCTCCCGCTCCTCGCGCACCACCGGTGCCTCCGAGCGCGGCAGCAGCGCTCCCCGGTAGCCCGCGGCGGCGGCGCCGACGTTGCCGCACCGCACCGCCTCGCGCACCGCGACGAAGTCGCCCTGCACGTCCGCCCGCAACCGGTACGGCTTGGTCAGCAGCGTGCCCGTGCCGACCTGCGCGCGCAGCCGGTGCAGCTCGGCCCGCACGGTCGCCGGGTTCCCGCGGTCGCCGTACAGCTTGAGCGCCAGCTGTTCCGCCGTGAGCCCCTGCGGGTGCAGCACCAGCGCCGTCAGCAGCTCCGCGTGCCGCGACGTCAGCGGCAGCTCACGGCCGTTCAGCACGGCGCGCGGGTGCTCGACACCCAGGAAGGTCAACGAGAGCAGCGGTCGGCGCGGCTGGCCGGTCGACTTCGCCACCCGCAGCAGGTACCCCTCCGCCAACGGCTCCAGCACGCCCTCGCGGCCGTCGCCGAGCGGCACCCGGTCCGAGGTGGGGTCGATCCGCCGGGGGAGCAGCCCGTGCGGTTCCGCGACGAGCACCCGGCCGGTGGGACTGACCAGCGCGCCCGGCTCGCCGCGCAACCCGATGAGGTGCCTCATGTTCCGCGACCGCAGCAGCTCGTCGCTCGCCGCCAGCCGCAGCCTCAACTCGCTCTCGGCCAGCCGCGCCGCGGCCGACACCAGCGCGCCCACGGCCGGGTGCATGATGCTCAACGGGCCG
>DATMCA010001886.1:0-2964 GCA_035559015.1 Umezawaea sp.
GTGATGATCGACATCGCCACCGGGTTCAGCATCGAGCCGCCCGCCGCCTGGATCATCCGGAACACGATCAGCAGACCGACGGACGGCGCGATGCTGCACAGCAGCGAGCCGAGGCTGAAGAGCACCAGCCCCGCCTGGAACGTGCGGCGCCTGCCGAGCCGGTCCGCCGTCGAGCCGGACAGCACGAGCAGGGCCGCGAGCACGAGCGTGTACGCGTCGACCGTCCACTGGAGACCGGTCACCGAGGCGCCCAGTTCCTGGCGGATCGAGGGCAGCGCGAGGTTCACGATCGTCGCGTCGAGACCGACGATGAACAGGCTCATGCAGCAGATGGCGAGCACGAGCGGTTTGCGTACCGGCACTCACCCGACTATTCCATAGCATCGGCAAGGAGTTGGGTCGACGCCAGTTCGCGGTACAGGTCGTCGTCGTCCACCAGGGTGCGGTGCGTGCCCCTCGCCCGCACCGATCCGTGCTCCAGCACCACGATCTGGTCGACCTCGGTCACCGTGGACAGCCGGTGTGCGATCAGGATCACGGTGCAGCGCCGCGCGGCACTGGTGACGGCGTCGCGCAGCGCCTGCTCGTTGCGGGCGTCCAACTGGGCCGTGGCCTCGTCCAGGAGCAGCACCTGCGGTTTGCGGAGCAGCGCCCTGGCGATGGCCAGCCGCTGGCGCTCGCCGCCGGAGAGGGTCACGCCGCGCGGGCCGACGGAGGTGTCCAGGCCGAGTTCCAGACCGTCGACCAGGGTGTCGAGGCAGGTCACCCGCAGCGCCTCGGCGATGTCCTCCTCCGTGGCCGAGGGGGCGGCGTAGAGGAGGTTGTCGCGGATGGTGCCGGCCATCGCGGGAGCGTCCTGCTCGACGTAGGCGATGCGGCGGCGGACCTCGGCGCGGGTCATCGTGGAGACGTCCTGGCCGTCGATGAGGACCGAGCCCTCCGCCGGGTCGTAGAAGCGCTGGAGCAGGGCGAACATGGTGGTCTTGCCCGCGCCGGACAGGCCGACCAGCGCGGCCTGGGTGCCACCGGGGACGGTGAAGGAGATGCCCTTCAACGCCGGGGTGCGGCCGGGGTAGGAGAAGTGGACGTCCCGCAGTTCGACGGACGGCGGGGGCAGGTCGCCCGGGAGGGCCACGAGCGCGGCCACGTCGTCCTCGATGGGCATCCCGTGGACCTCCTCGATGCGACCCACCGCGCCCAGGCCCTGCTGGAGCTTGCCGGCCCCGCCGACCAGCGAGGCGATCGGTCCGGCCAGGAAGAACACGTAGAGCAGGAACGCGATCAGCGAGGCCACCGAGAGGTCGCCGGACGCGACCAGCATCCCGCCGAAGCCGAGGACGGCCAGGAAGGCGCCCTGGATCGACGCGCCGGAGACGACGCTGACGACGGCCGAGTAGCGCGCGCCCACGAGTCCGGCCTGGTAGGCGTGCTCCACGGCGTCCTCGGCGCGGGCGGTCTCGCGGTCCTCCGCGCCGTTCGCCTTCACCGTCCGGGCCGCGCCCAGCGTGCGGTCGAGGGTGGCGCCGATCGCGCCGACCGACTCCTGCGCGCGGGCCACGGCCTGGCGGATGCGAGGCAGCACGACGGTCAGGATCGCGGCGACCACGACCAGGACCAGCAGCGTCACGCCGAGCAGCCCGAGGTGCAGGGTGCCCATCAGCACGATCGCGCCGACCAGCGTCAGCGCGCCGTTGACGACCAGGATCAGGCCCTCGGTCGCCGCGCTCTGGAGCAGGGTGCTGTCGGAGGTGACCCTGGCGATCAGGTCACCCGGTGGCCGTCGGTCCAGCTCGGGGACGCGGAGGCGGATGAGGCGGAACACCAGCCCGCGGCGGACGTCGCGGACGACGCTCTCCGACGTGCGCTGCTGGAGCCACGCCGTCCCGCCGGTCAGGGCGGCGCCCGCGAGCAGCAGCGCGGTGAGCACGAGGATCGGTCCCGTCACGCCCTCGCCGGTGCCCAGCGCGGTCAGCACGTCCTGCGCCACCAGGGGTTGGGCGAGGCCGCAGGCGCTGGCCAGCAGGGTCAGCGCGAGCGTGGCCAGCAGGACGGCGCGGTGCGGTTTCGCGTACGACAGCAGCGTGCCGAAAGATCCGGACATCGGGGTCCTCACACCTTCTCCAGGTGGTCGGCGGCGCGGGTCGCGCCGCCCGCCGCGCGGAACGAGTCGCCGACGAGGGCGGCGGCCTCGCGATGGCCGTTCGCCTCGTCGAGCACGGTCGTGATGGCATCGGACAGGTGGGTGGAGGTGGCGCGGGAGAACCGCACCCGCACGCCCGCGCCCGCGTCGACCACCTGGCCGGCGACGATGGGCTGGTCGTCGCGGATCGGGGCGACGACCAGGGGGACGCCGTGCCACAGCGCCTCGCACACCGTGTTGTGGCCCGCGTGGCAGACCACGGCGTCGACGTGCGGGAGCAGGTCGAGCTGCGGGACGTGCCGCCGCACCAGGACGTCGTCGCCGACCTCGGTCAGCGAGCCGTCCGGGTCGACGAGCACGGCCCGGACGTCCAGGTGCGCCAACGCCCGCGCGGCCTGCGCGAGGAAGCGGTGGCCGGCGTCGGCGTTCGCCGTGCCGAGGGTGACGAGCACGGTGGGCTTCCCGCCGTCCAGCCACTCCCACGGGAAGTCCGCTGTGGACGGTCGGGGCACGATGGAGGGGCCGACCAGCCACACGTCGTCGTGGGGCAGGTCGACCTCGCCGAGCAGTTCGCGCGTGGTGAACGCGAGGATGCCGTGCGGCGACATCCTCGGGTCCGGCCCGCCGCGGCCGCCGCGCAGCGCGTCGATCCGCTCGGCGAGCCACGTCTTGACCTTCGGCATACCGGACAACGGGTCCACGAGTTCGGCGGACGTCGTGGCGGAGGTGACCCACGGGACGCCCCGCTCGTCGGCGACCAGCGCGCCCGCGACGGCCTGCTGGTCGGCGACCACGACGTCCGGTCCGAACGCCTCGACCGCCGT
>DATMCA010001887.1:0-8999 GCA_035559015.1 Umezawaea sp.
GGATGCCCGAGCCGTTGTTCGACCTGTCGATCTTCACGTTGCTGATCACGACACCCGGCATGGTCCCGCCGCCGGTCTTGAACTGGATCCCGTCGTAGGTGGAGTCGACGATGTCGGTGTCCCGGATGGTCACACCGGTGATGTCCTTGTTCGCCGCGAACAGCGTCAACGCGCCGAACTCCTGGTCCTCGCCCCAGAACACGCCGCCGCAGCGGTAGAGGGCGTTGTTGGCGATCAGCGTCGTGCCGGAGAACGGCAGCGGGTCGTGGTCGGTCGCCAGCATGATGCCCGGGTAGTTCATCGTGTCGTAGACCAGGTTGTTCTCGATCGAGTTGCCGTACCCGCCGTAGATCGCGATACCGGTGGCGCGCCACGGCAGCTGGATCGTGTTGTTGACGAAGTGGTTGTCGTGGCCGACGTCGGTGTTCTGGTCCTTGACGTACTTGTTGGCCCACACCGCCAGCGCGTCGTCACCCGTCGTGCGGAACGACGAGTTGAACACCTTGGAGTTCCTGGTGCCGTTGGAGAAGTTGATGCCGTCCGCGTAGGTGTCGCGGATGCGCATCCCGCTGAACTCCAGGCCGTCCGCCGGTCCCCAGAGGTCGGGGATGTTGTCGTAGTCGCGGCCGACCCAGACACCGACGTTCGCGTGCTCGATCCAGACGTTGCTGATCTTCGTGCCGGTGCCGAACCGGCCGTTGAGGCCGACGCCGCCCTCGGCGTTGCCGTCACCGCCGCGGATCCGGCCGGAGCCGAAGATCGCGATGTCGGAGATCTGCGTGTTCTTGTCGATGTCGAACCCGAAGTTGCCCTCGTGCGGGTGGTTGATGCCCCCGACCGCGTTCTGCGGCTCGGTCAGCGTGTACAGCTGCGAGTGCCACATGCCCGCGCCGCGGATCGTGACGTTGCTGATGCCCACCTGGTTGAACTGACCGCGGTTCAGCGGGTCGTCGGTGAGGATCTTCTTCTCCTGCCGCCACTGCCCGGCCGGGATCCACACGCAGCTGATGACGCCGTTCTGGTCGTCCGTCACGGCCCGCTGGATCGCGTCCGTGTCGTCCACGCCGTCGTTCGCGACCGCGCCGTAGGACGTGATCGACGTGCAGCCCGCGGGCTGGCTCGCCGCCGGGGCGACCTGCTCCAGGTCGATCAGGTCCAGGATGTAGAACGACGCCGTGTCACCGGAGTCGCGCTGGAGCTTGAACCTCGTGCCCGGCGGGTAGCTGTTCGCCAGCAACGCGTGCGACTCGTCGAACAGCCGCCGCGCGTCGGCCTGCGGGGTGTTGGTCAGTGCCTCGGGACCGTCCACGTTGCCGTAGAGCCAGCTGTGCTTCGACGACAGCGTCAGCTTCTGCGCGAACACGTCGTTGACGTACAGGCTGATCGTGGCGTCGATGCCGCCACCGCCCGCCGCGTCCGGGATGGAGTTGCGCACGACGATCGAGTTGGCCTGGTTGGTCGAGGTGACCTCGACGAACTGGCCGGTGGTGGTGAGCCGCACCGACTGCCGCCCGGACGACTCCGTGGCGAAGTTGGTGTGCCCGAACGTCCGCAGCGGATCCGCCGTGAGCAGCGTGCCCTGGTAGCGCCCCGCTTCGGCCTCGTACTTGGTGTACGGCACCGCCGCCCCGCGACCGACCACGATGGACTGGGTGAAGGTGTTGTTGGTCTCGCTGGTCTCCGCGACGGTGTTCGTCGCGTCGGCCGTGGCGGTGATCGTGGCCCCGCCGTTGGTGGCCGTCCACGTGCCGCTGATGGCCACGTTCACCGTCGCCCCGGCCGCGACGGCCCCGGCGTTGGTGTTCAACGTCGTGCCGCCGACCGCGACACGGGTGACCGTGCCCGCGGCGACCGCCGTGGTGCCGCGGTTGTTCACCGCCACGGTGAACGAGACGGCCGCGCCGACCGCCGGGTTCGGCGGGTTGGTGGTGATCCCGGTGACCTGGAGGTCCGGACCGGGGGCCTGCGCCACCACGAGCGGGCTCGACGCGGTGAAGCGGTTGTTGGTGTCGTCCTGCTCGACGATCCGGTTGGCCGGGTCGACCAGCGAGGAGACGGTGTAGCTGCCCATCGGCCGCGGTCCGACGGCGACCGACACGGTGGCCGTGGCACCCGCGGCGAGCGCGCCGACCGGCGTGCTGCCCACGACCGTGCCCGCGAGGCTGAAGTCCACGGTGGACGCGGCGGCGGGCGCCGTGCCGATGTTCTTCACCGTGGCGGACAGGGAGATCGCGCTGGTCTCGTCCGGCGACGCGGGCGTCCACGTCGTGCCGGTGACCACGAGGTCCGGGTTCGGCGCGGGGACGCCGACGACCTGGAACTCGGCCACCTGCGCGCCGGGAGCACCGGTGTTGGCGGTGAAGCGCAGCCGCACGTCGGCCACCCGCCCGGTGACCGGGATCGTCACCGCGTTCGCGGCGGAGGGGGTGAAGACGTACGTCGACAACGCCTTGAGGGAGCCGAACGTCGTGCCGGACTGCTCGCGGCCGAGGACCTCCAGGGTCTGGCTGCGGGTGCCCCAAGCCTGGTCGGGGTTGAGCTTCAGCACGACCGAGGAGACGTCGGCGTTGGAGCCGAGCTTGACCGTCAGGGTCGACTCGAACCCGGCGGACTCCCAGTAGGTGCTGGTGCTGTCGTCGTTGGAGTTGGCCGCGACGAAGGAGAACGCCGTGGAGGACGCCTCGATCGCCTTGCCGCGCGCCAGGTTCGCACCGCCGGTGTTCTGCCCGGTCCTGGTCACGTGGTTGCTGTCACCGGACTGGTTGCCCGCGGCGTCGCGCGCCCGGACGAAGTACTCCACCGTCGCGGTGGCGGGCTGGGTGTCCGTGAACGTCAGGACGTTGCCCACGCTCGTGGGCTGCCCGTTGACGTACACGTCGTAGCCGGTCACGCCGACGTTGTCGGTCGACGCGGTCCAGGTGAGGCGGATCTGGCCGGTGCCGGGCTCGGTGAACGCGAGGCCGCCCGGCGCGGTCGGCGGCGTCGGGTCGCTCGGGCCCTGGCCGGTGCGGGTGACGCGGTTGCTGTTCGCCGACTGGTTGCCCGCGGCGTCCCGTGCCCGCACGTAGTACTCGACCGTCGTGGTCAGCGGCTGCGTGTCGGTGTAGGTCAGGACGTTGCCGGCCACGGTGCCGCGCACCTGGCCGTTGGCGTAGACGTCGTAGCCGGTCACGCCGACGTTGTCGGTCGACGCGGTCCAGGTCAGGCGGATCTGCCCGCTCGACGGCTCGGTGAACGCCAGCGAGCCGGGGGCCGTCGGGGCCACCGCGTCACCACCGGACGTCGGCCCGTAGACCTCCAGCTCCGAGAGCTGCCCGCCGGGCTGGCCGGTGTTGGCCGTGATCGCCACCCGCACGTACCGGGTGCCGGTCGCGGTGAACGAGATCGTCACCGCGTTCCCGTTGGCGGGGGTGAAGGCGTACTGCGCCGAGCCGACGAGGTCGGTGAACGCGCTGCCGTTCGAGCTGCCCTGGACGGCGAGGGTCTGGGTGCGCGAACCCCAGCTCGCGGGCAGCTTCAGCACGACTCGGTTGACGTTCGCCGCCGCGCCGAGGTCCACCTGGAGCCACTGCGGGAACGCGTTGTTGTTGCTCTCCCAGTAGGAGTTCTGGTTGCCGTCGTTGCCGTTGCCCGCCGGGTACTCGCCCTGGGAACTGCTGGCCGACATCGCCTTGCCCTGCGCCAGGTTCGCCGACGACCCGGCGGCCCCGTGCACCTGGAACTCCGCGAGCTGCGCCGCGGGCCACCCGGTGTTCGCGGTGACGTCCACCCGCACGTACCGGACGCTGGCGGCGCTGAAGTTCACCGTCACGGTGTTGCTGCTGGCCGGGTCGAACACGCGGCCGGCCGACGCCGACAGGGCGTTGAACGACGTGCCGTTCGAACTGCCCTGCACGCTCAACGTCTGCGTGCGCGCCTCCCAGCCGGAGGGCAGCTTCAGGATCACCTGGTCGACGTCGACGCTGCCGCCGAGGTCGATCTGCACCCACTGCGGGAAGGCGTTGTTCGGGCTCTCCCAGTACGAGGACTGGTTGCCGTCGTTGACGTTGGAGGCCGGCTGGTTCCCGTTCGACGCGCTGGCCGTGACGGTCTTGCCGGCGGCCAGGTTGGGACCACCCGCCGCCGACGCGACCGGTGGCGACATGCCGAGGGCGATGAGGCCGACCGCGAGCAATCCGCTGGTCAGCCGCCTGCTGAGCTGGTTCATGGCGTATTTCGTTTCTGTCGAAACGGCAGGGGGGTGCCACCTGTGGGGACGTGGCGGGGGCGCGCGGACAGGGCGTCGCGCGGGCAACGAGGAGTCGTCGTGGGAGTAGCCGAGGGTCACGCCATCGTTGGCCTCCTCGTTCACGGAACGGTGACCAGGATGCAACATGGCGTGAACTGAACGCAATAACTTGACTGATTGATGTAAGAATCCGACTTCAGTCGACCAGGTGTGGACATGCCTCGGGGGCGGGTCACCAGGTGACCCGCCCCCGTTTTGTCTACTTCGCCCTTTTCCTAGACGAAGGCCGTGACGCCCTCGTACTCCGCGGCCGGTGCGGCGCCGGTGGTCTCGTACTGGAGCAGCAGCAGGCCGGTGGCCGACACCTCGTGCTGGACGAGCCGGAGTCCGACGGGTGCGCTCGGGTGGTCCAGGAACCGACGGCCGGACCCGGTCACGACCGGGGCGACGACGAGCCGGAGCGCGTCCACGAGGCCCGCCGCCAGCAGGGCGTTGCCCAGGCGCGCGCTCCCGTGGACCTGGAGTTCGCGGCCCGGCCGCGCCTTGAGCGCCCCGACGGTCTCGACCGGGTCGCCGGCCAGGATCGTGACCGGGTGCCAGCTCCCCTCGGTGAGGGTGTTGGTCACCACGTACTTCGGCAGCGCGTTCATCCGTTCCGTGAACGGGTCGTCCGGGTCGGTGATCGCCGGCCAGTCGCGGGCGAAGGCCTCGTAGGTCCGGCGCCCGAGCAGCAGGCCGTCGGCGAGGTCCAGCCAGTCCGAGGCGCGCTGGACGAACAGCTCGTCCAGGTGGGGCACGAGCCAGCCGCCCAGGGTGAAGCCGTCGGTGGTGTCCTCGGTCGGCGATCCGGGTCCCTGGCTGACCCCGTCGAGGGTGACGAACTCAGTGAGGACGATCTTCACCGCGGGACCTGGCTCTCCGTGAGCGCGGCGAGCTGCCCGGTGACCGTGCCCCAGCCTTCGAGGAAGCCGAGTTCCTCGTGGCGGGCGCGGGCGGCCGGGTCGCCGTGCCGGACGACCACCCGGTAGTCCGTGCCGTCGGGGTGGTCGCCCAGCGTGATCTCCGCGGTCATGGCCACCGGTGCGGGGTTCGTCGGGCGCCACTCGCTGTCGATCGCGTTCGTGAACACGATCCGTTCGAGGTCGTCGACGACGAGGAAGGCCGCGTCGAGGTGGGGGACGAAGGTCGTCCCGTCCTCGCTCATCCGCGTCACGAGCGGGCCGCCGGGCCGGACCTCGAAGCGGTCGACCCGGCACGTCATCGGTGCCGGGATCCACCACTTCGCGAAGCGGGACGGATCGGTCCACGCGTTCCACACGGCGGTGCGGGGAGCGCGGATGACCCGTTGCAGGACCAGGTCGAGATCGGGGTTCAAGGGTGTTCCTCCGGGTCGGTGACGAGGCGTTCGAGCCGATCGGTGCGGTCTTCCCAGATCTGCCGCTGCTCGGCGAGCCACCCGTCGACGAGGGCGAGGCGGTCGTGGTTGAGCACGCAGGTGCGCACGCGGCCGAGCTTGACCGTGCGGATCAGGCCGGTCGCTTCGAGCGTCCGCACGTGCTTCATGAACGAGGGAAGGGTCATCGGGAACTCGCGGGCGAGGTCGCCCACGCTCGTCGGGCTGCGGCCGAGGCGTCGGATGACGCCCCGGCGCGTCGGGTCGGCGAGCGCGGTGAACACACCGTCGAGCTCCGCCGAATACTGTGCCATGAGGCTAAGTGTTGCGCGCTCGAACACTTAGCGCAAGGGCTAAGTATCGCGGTCGGGCTAGGCGGTCTCGCCCGTCCGGTTCACCAGCACGCGGCTGAGCACGACCGTCACGACCCCCGCGACCACGACGCTGAGCAGGCCGACCCGCAGGCCGGCGAGGTCGGCCACGAACCCGACGATCGGCGGTGACAGCAGGAAACCGACGCGGAGCAGCCAGCTGACGACGGTGAGACCGAGGCCGTTCGGGAGGCCGGGGAGTTCGTCGGCCGTGTGCATGGCGGCCGGGACGAGGGTGGCGACACCCAGGCCCGCCAGGGCGAAGCCCGCGAGCGCGGTGCCAACCGTCGGCACCGCCAGTGCCAGGCCCATGCCCACGGCGGCGAACGCCCCGCCGGCGCGGACGACGGCCCGCTGGCCGAACCTGTCCACCGCCCGGTCGCCGGTGAGGCGGCCGACCGTCATGGCGACCTGGAGCGCGACGAACGCCAGACCCGCGGTGGCGGCGCTGGTGCGCAGGTCACCGCTGAGGTAGATCGCGCCCCACGAGGCGCCCGCGTCCTCGACCAGGGCGCCGCACGCCGCGAGGATCCCGAGCGCGGCGAGCATCTTGACCGCCGTGCCGGTGAGCGCGCGGCGGGTGGACGGGGCGGCGGTGGTGGGCTCGGCGCGTTCGGCGTCCTCGTGGCCGGGCAGCAGGAAGCGGTACGCGACCAGCGCCACCAGGCTGAACAGCGCGGCGGAGAAGCCGAGGTGGGCGATCAGCGGCACGTGCAGACCGGCCGCGGCGGCGCCCATCAGGCCGCCCAGGACGGCGCCGATGCTCCACACGCCGTGGAACGAGTTGACGATGGAACGGCCGTAGAGGCGTTGCACGCGCAGGCCGTGGGCGTTCTGCGCGACGTCGACCACGGCGTCCAGCGCGCCCACGGCGAACAGGACCGCGCCGAGGACGAGCCAGCTCGGCGCGACCGGGACCAGCAGGGTCGTCGCGGCCATCAGGACGATCCCGAGCGCGGCCACGCGGGAGGACCGGAAGCGGCGGATCGCCGCGGAGGCCAGCAGGCCCGCGACCAGCGCTCCGAGCGGGAACCCGGCGAGGGCGGCGCCCAGGACGGTGTTGCTCAGCCCCAGGCTCGACTTGATCTCGGGGTAGCGCGGGACCACGTTGGCGAAGAGGGCGCCGTTGGTCAGGAACAGGGCGGCCACGGCGGCGCGAGCGGCGCGCGCCGGAGCTGCGGGGGTGACGATGGCCATGGCGATCCCGTCGGGCAGGGGTGGTCAGGGGAGGAAGCGGTGCAGCGCGGCGCGGACCTGCGCCGGGGTCATCGGGTCGGTGGACAGCGCGCTGTGCAGCACGAGCCCCTCGATCAGCGCGTCGAGCTCCCGCGCGGTGCTCGGGTCGAAGTGGTGCTCCAGCGCGTCGCGGCTGCGGCGCATCCACGCCTGCGTCACCGCGCGCAGCGCGGGTTTCCGCGCCGCCGCCACGTACAGCTCGACGCTGAGCACCAGGTCGTGGTTCGCGTCGAGCAGGTCACCCGAGATGTGCTCGGCCACCGACTCGATCGCCGCCGCGCGGTCGGGCGCGGCGCGCATCCGCTCCTCGAAGACCCCGGCGATCGAGTCGGCGTGCCGGGTGAACGCCGCGGCCAGCAGGTCGTCCAGGGAGGTGAAGTGGTAGGTCGTCGACCCGAGCGGCACGTCCGCCGCCCGTGCGACCGTCCGGTGCGAGACCCCGGCGACGCCGTGCTCGGCGACGATGGCCAGCGCGGCGTCGATCAGCCGCTCGCGCCGGTCCGGGTCGTGCCGCCGCGCACGACGGGCCGAGGACTCCATGTGTACGAGCGTACATAACGACCGCGGGTGTCACGGTCGGGAGAGGTCGGGATCACTGCCCGGCGGCCACCCGGAGGGTCGCGCGGTGGGCGCGGTTCGCGGCCACCAGGCCGTCGAGCGCGTCCCGCGTGCGGATGAGGTCGGTGATGTGCGTGGACAACCGGTCGCGCTCCTGGGTCAACCGCTCCAGCGCGGCGTCGGAGTTCTCCTCGCTGGGGGATTCCGCGCAGGGCAGCACCTCGGCGATGGTGCGGCTGGACAGGCCCGCGGCGTACAGCCGCTGGATGAACGCGACCCGCTCGACCTCCTCGTCCGTGTAGTGCCGCTGGCCGCTGTCGGCGCGGGTGCTCTTGAGCAGCCCCTGCTCCTCGTAGTAGCGCAATGACCGGATGCTGACCCCGGTTCGCGCCGCCAGTTCCCCGATGCGCATCCGGTCCTCCCGTGTGGTCTGCGGCACAAGCCGTTGCCTCTGACATCCATGTGAGGTTTTAGCGTAACCGCAACGCCCTGTGACGGGCGATCGGGACCGCTGAAGGAGCTTTGACGTGACTACCCTTTTCGACCGGTACGGGTTCGGCGAGCTGGCGCTGCCCAACCGCGTGGTGATGGCACCGATGACCAGGGTCCGGGCCGCCGCCGGTGGTCTGGCGACGCCGTCGATGGCGAAGTACTACGCCCAGCGGGCGACGGCCGGGCTGATCGTGACCGAGGGTGTCCAGCCGAGCCTCGTCGGCCAGTCCAATCCGGGCACGCCGGGTCTGCACACCGACGAGCAGACCGCCTCGTGGCGCCAGGTGACCGACGCCGTGCACGCCAACGGTGGCCGGATCTTCGCCCAGCTCATGCACGGCGGCCGGGTCTCGCACCCCGACACCACCGGCCACCAGCCGGTCGGACCGTCCGCCGTGCCCGCCGTCGGCGAGGTGTTCACCCCGACCGGGCCCAAGCCCGCGCCGGTGCCGCGCGCCCTGGACACCGCCGAGGTGCCCGAGCACGCGCTGTCCTACGGCGACGCGGCCCGGCGTGCCGTCGACGCGGGCTTCGACGGCGTGGAACTGCACGGCGCCAACGGTTACCTGATCTCGCAGTTCCTCTCCACGAACGCCAACCTGCGCACGGACGGCTACGGCGGCCCGGTGCGCGACCGGATCCGGTTCGCCGTCGAAGCGGTGTCCGCGACCGTGGACGCCGTCGGCGCGGCCAGGACCGGCATCCGGCTCTCGCCGGGCGC
>DATMCA010001888.1:0-3230 GCA_035559015.1 Umezawaea sp.
GGCCCGACGATGATGCACGACTTCGCGATCACCGAGAACCACGTCGTCTGGCTCGACCTGCCCGTCGTGTTCGACCGGGACCTCACCACCCGGCCGGGCATGCCGTTCCGCTGGTCGGACGGGTACGGCGCGCGGATCGGGGTCATGCCCCGCGACGGCGGCGACGCGGACGTGAAGTGGATCGACGTCGAACCGGGCTACGCCTTCCACCTGGCCAACGCGAAGGAGACCGCGTCGGGCCGGATCGTGGTCGAGGGCGTCCGCTACACGCCCTCCACGTTCGACCGGATCTGGACCGGCCTCGGCGGCGAACCCGCGCGCTCCCCGGCGATGACCGGCTCCGGCGCGAACCTGTACCGCTGGACGATCGACGTCGCTGCGGGAACGGTGACCGAGGGCGCGGTCGACGACCTCGACGTCGAGTTCCCGACCATCAACGACAACCACACCGGCCTCGCAGGCGACCTGGTCTACGCGGTCACCGCACCGCTGCTGACGGACGACCGGAACAAGCCCGCGATCATCAAGTACGACACCACCAACGGCACCCGCGACCCCTGGCTCCTGGACCCGGCCTGGCTCCCCGGCGAAGCCGAGTTCGTCCCGGCGGCCGGAGCCACCCGCGAGGACGACGGCTGGCTGCTCTCCATCACCACCCACAGGTCGGCCGACGCCGCGGCCCTGGTCGTCCTCGCCGCCGACAACGTCTCCGCCGGCCCCGTCGCCACCGTCCACCTCCCCCGCCGGGTCCCCCTGGGCTTCCACGGCAACTGGATCCGGGACGCCGACCGGTGAGAGGTGTCGTCGAGCACGGGGACGGACGCCTGCTCAAGACGCGGGAAACCGGCGGCGGGCCGAGCAACGGCCGGTAGGGTCGTCCGCGTGGATCCGGACGACACCGCCACCCGGCTCGGGGTACCCGTCGAAGAGGTCGAGCGCGTGCACCGGCTCGCCGGTGACCGGCCGTCCGCCCCGCTGCCCTCCAGGGCCGACGCGCCCGCCATCCTCGACCGCCTCGCGGTGCGGCCGGACGACGCCGCCGAGATCATGGCGGGCTGGCCCGACGCCGACTCTCCACTGTGGACTCCCGAGCTGCGCTGGCTGCTCGACCGCTCGACCGCCCTGGTCCGCGCCGACCTCGGCGGCCACGACTGGCTGCCGCCCGGCCCGGAACTGCCACGCGACCGGGGCCCCGCCTGGCGGCACCTCTACGTCTACGTCTACCTGGCCCTGCTCGACGACGTCACGAAGTACCACCGCGACCACGGCATCACCGACGCCGTGTCCTGGACGACCCTCGCCGACCTCGGCCGCAACCTCGCGATCGACCGGCGGATGCACCGCGAGGGCTGGCCGGTCATGCAGAGCTGGCTGACGCTGCACGCGCGCGGCGGCGTCTACGAACTGGGCCGGCTCCAGCACCACCGCGGCGGCACCGCCATCGGCCTGCACATCCCCGAGACCGGGCCGTTGACCCCGGAAGCGGTCGACGCCTCCCTCGACCAGGGCCGCGCGTTCTTCCCCCGCCACTTCCCCGACGAGCACTACACGGCCTTCTCCTGCGGCTCCTGGCTGCTCGACCCGCAACTGCTGGAATACCTGCCCGAAGACTCCAACATCGTCCGGTTCCAGCAGAGGTTCGACCTGGAGCCGCACGAGCCCCAGGAAGGCCTGGACGCCGACGTCGAGGCGCTGCGGTTCGTGTTCCGCACCCTGACCACACCGCTCGACCAGCTACCGCACCGCACCGTCCTCCAACGCGCGATCGTCACCCACCTGAAGGCCGGCCGCCACTGGCAGTGGCGCAGCGGCCGCTTCCCGATCTAGCCGGACGGCGACCGGAACCGTCGGTGCCGGGCGATAGCCTGCGGCCGTGGACGAGACCTCGCGAACCCGCCGGATTGCCCAGGAGTACGTGGACAGCACCGAGCGACGGGACTGGGACGGCCTGGGGGCCCTGCTGGCCGAGCACGTGGTGTACGAGATGCCCCAGACCAGGGAACGTTTCCACGGGCGGTCGACGTTCCTCCGGTTCAACCAGGAGTACCCGGGCGACTGGCACCTGCGCGCACGGCGCATCGTCGCCGACGGCGGCCACGCGGCGTTGTGGCTCGACGCGCGGGTCGGCGACGAGGCCATGGCCGCCTGCGTGTGGCTGGACGTGTCCGAGGACGGGCTGATCAGTCGGGTCACCGACTACTGGCCGGAGCCCTACGAACCGCCGGCCGACCGCGGGTACCCCGTCGAACGCTGGTAGCCGACCACCGGCGCGGGCACCGTCCAGGAATTTCCGGACATGTCCAGGATCGCCGTGTCGAGGTCCGGCGAACGGCTCAACTGTGCGCACGGCCGATGAGGGGGAACACAACGCGTCGACCGAGGTGTTGGCCGCACGGGTGCAGAACACCGCTCCCGAGCCAGGTGACGAGCCCGGCGAGGCGTTGCCCGCGGACTTCTTCCAGAAGTACCCCGAGGTCGCGGAATGGGCGGGCACGGACGCGGCCTCGGCGCGTAGGTGAAGCTGGGCATCTCGGGCTACACGACCGCGAAGTTCGGGGCCCTGTTCGTCAAGCACACGGGTCGCAAGCTCGCGCCGATCATCCTGCACCCGTCCGCAGACCGGCCACGTACTCCCCCGATGCCCCCGCCACCCGGACGTGGCCAGGCTGGCCACAGAGCATGCCGCGGTCCGACGAATGCCGTGTTTTCGTCCGTTCGGGTGGAGCTTCGCCTGGTACGTCCGGACGTCTCGACAGGCCCGCGACCGGCTCCGGACCTCGGCGACGAGCTGACGACCGCCGACGTCCGGAACGCGCGACGGAGGCGCGGTGGTCCTGCCACCGCGCCCCCGTTCCTACGAACGGATCACCTGAACAGCCACCTCAGGCCGCGGCCGAAGGTCCGGCCGATCCGGCCCAGGCCGGTGCCGATGGACCACCCCACGTCGACGAGCCGGTCGAACCCCCACCTGTAGGCATTGGGGATGGCCCGGTCGATCGCGGCGCACTTCTGGCCGAAGCCCGAGCCCTCGGGAACGTTGCCGCACAACAACGCGATCCCGCCGCGCGGACCGCTGAGCAGGGACGTCCAGTCCGCCCAGATGTCGAGGCGCAACGAGTTCCTGAACCGCTCCCTGGCGTCCAGGCTCCGCCTGCGGGCCTGGGCGTTCAGCCGTTTCACGGCGGCCACGTGCCGAACCCAGCGCGTGCGGTAGCGCATCTTGCGGTACA
>DATMCA010001889.1:0-5734 GCA_035559015.1 Umezawaea sp.
GGCACGGCGACTTCACGACGTTGGCCGAGGAGCTGAAGTCGATCGACCAGTACCTGGCGCTGGAGCGGGCCAGGTTCGGCGAGCGGCTGACCGTGACGCTGCAGATCGCGCCCGAGGTGCTGTCGGTGACCGTGCCGTTCCTGTGCCTGCAACCGCTGGTGGAGAACGCCGTGCGGCACGGGATGGAGGGGAAGGTCGAACCGGGCCACATCCAGATCCTCGCCGCCGACGCCGGGGCCGAAGCGCACATCACGATCGAGGACGACGGGATCGGCATGGACCCCGAAGCTCTGCGGCGGACGTTGGCGGGCCAGGTGGACGAGACCGCCGGGATAGGGCTGGGGAACATCGACGAACGCCTGCGCCGCTTCTACGGCGACGACTACGGCCTCGTCGTCGAAACCGCCCAGGGCCTGGGCACGAAGATCAGCGTCCGCTTCCCGAAGTACCAGCACGGGCTGCACGCCTGACCTCACCAGCCAACAGACCCGACCCGCCCCAGGTTCATTCCTTCGCGCCAAATACTGGTTGGAGTGGTAATTTGCCCCTGTGACCGAACAGCGGGAAGTGATCGCAGCCCTGGGCAACGCGGGTGTGCTGGATGCGGTGCGCTGGGCGTACCGGTCAGCCGCTTCTCGATCGCTGGACACCTACAACGAGCCCGATGGACACGACCACACGTTGTTGGGCATGCTGCGCTTCACGTTGTTCCGTGACCGGTTGGACCGGGTGTTCGCGACCAGGAGGTACTCCGTCCAGTCAGGTGATGGCTTGATCGCCTTGGACCTGGTGTACGACCAACTGCCCGAGGACGACGTCGCGACCATGCCACTGCTGGAAGCAGGCTTGGTTCGGCGAGCCGACCTGGAACAGAGTCCAGGGTGGGCTTTCGGCCGGTGGCGCTTCCTCCTGGCGGCAGGAGAATTCGGCAAGCTCGACGAACTGCCGTGGCCGCAACGGAGCCACACCAAGCAGCGGGTGGCGTCACGTCGCAATCCCGAGATCGACCAGCCGACGCTGTTCGACGTGCTCACGCCCGAAGAACGCGGCGGCTTGAACGCCCTGGTGGAGGCCTACGAGGGAGCCGACGAACTCGACTTGGAAACCTTCGTCGTCGCCCACAGCCTCGACCCGATCGGGCAGCAGGGCGAGCTGATCCTCGGTCGCCCCAAGCTGAACCACGGTGGAGGCCCGGCATGGCACTGGTCTGAGGACCTGCTGACCACGCCGCCCAGCCGAGGCGGTGTTCGCCCCGAGTTCACGCCCATGCCCACCGGACCGAACACCGTGCCGGACGCGCGGGTGCAGTTGCGCCCCGAGTCCGACGAGCAGACCGGCACCCATGACGGCGGGCGACGGTGACCGATCGTTCCACCGGCTCGGACCGCCTCACGGCGGCCACGGCCTTGTTCGACGGCGAGCGCTTGACCCTGGCCCGTCAGCTGGCAGGACTCCGCAAGAGCGACTTGGCCGCGGCAATCGAGAAGAGCCCTACCGCGGTCGCCGCTTGGGAATCGGGCAACAAGCGCCCGGCTGCGGCGACGGTGGCCCAGTTGGCGTTGAGCCTGTCGGTCGCCCCTGGCTTCTTCGCGGTCCGGCCCGACAACGGAACTGCTTCCAGCGCCCCGCACTTCCGTTCCCTGCGCTCCACCAGCCAGCGCGCACGCGACCAGGCGCGCGCCTACGGCCGCCTGGCACTGGATGTCGCCTCAGGCCTTGAAGTGCACGTCGAGTTTCCGATCCCGGCTGTTCCCAGCTTCCCCGTCGACGCGGACGACAGCGGCGATGAGCCCGAACAAGCAGCGCGCTTGCTGCGCGAGAAGTGGGGCGTGACGCCCGGCCCGACCGGCCACCTGGTTCGGTTGCTGGAGAACCATGGCGTGCTCGTGATTTTCAGCCCGCCGCAGACCGCCACCGTGGACGCCTACTCGTTCGACAGCCGTCTTCGTCCGATCGTGGTGCTCAACCCCATCAAGCACGACTACTACCGGCAGCGCTTCGACGTCGCCCACGAACTGGGGCATCTCGTCATGCACGCCGACGCCGAGCCCGGAGCCCGGGTAGTCGAGGAGCAGGCTCATCGGTTCGCGGCGGAACTGCTCATGCCCGCTGATCAGATCCGTGACCACCTGCCCCGCACGATGGGGGGCCACGCCTGGCGCAACCTGGGAAAGCTCAAGGAGAAGTGGGGCGTCAGCATGCAGGCCCTGCTCTACCGAGCTCGCAGGCTGGGCGTTCTTGGTGATGTGTCCTACCGCAACGCCATGGCCACAATCACCACACGTGGCTGGCGGCGGGACGAACCCGGACTGGTGAAGGTGGTTGAACAGCCGTCACTGCTGCCGAAGGCCGTCGAACTACTCGAACACGCGGGCATCGAGGAGCACCGACTACTGGAGCATCAACACGTACCTGCTCACCTGTTCCGACTAGTCACCGCCCGCACTCCCACGACGGGGTCGACGCCCTCGGCGCACGCGGCCGGGGAACACACCACTTCCCTCTTCGAAGTGCGTGAGCAGGGTGCGAACAGCGAACCCACGTCCATCGACCAACGGAATTCGTAGCCGTTCGCGGCATTGTGACGCCAAGCATGGGACTGATCAACGAACGAACGTTTCGGCGTAATGCCTGTTCAACGCTTCAACGACCCGTCCCTTGTCGCTGCCCAACGGCAGCGTTCGTCTCGGGGCCTTCACAAGCGGGAGACTTCTCGTAGCCGTGCCGTGGGGCTGGGAGGCGCGTCGGCTCGTGGTAGGGAGTTTTCCGTGGCTCGGCGCGACGGTGGGCGTCGGTGGCGCGGTCGCGCGGCAGGAGCCTGCAGCGAACGTTCAGGCCGCTGCCGTGGGCGTGTCGAAGGCCAGCAGTTCGGCGCCCTCGGGGCTGAGGTGGGCCGGGACCCAGTGGCCCAGCGGGGCGGCCGTGGCGGGTTCGATGAGGCCCGCGTGGACCAGCAGGCGGGCGGCGGGCTGGTCGCAGCAGGCGAGCTTGTCGACGCGGAAGTCGGGTTCGCTGCTGCACGTGAGCTCGACGCGGCCGGCGGCGGTGGCGCGGAGCAGGGCCAGTGCGCGGTGGGACAGGGGACTGACGGGGTCGGTGAACATGGGTTCCTCCTGAGGTCTTACCAAGATGAACGTGGTGGGGCTCGGTCCGGTTCAAGTACCTCGGCGGGGCCGGACCGGCCTCCACGTTCATCCGACGGTCAGGAGCCCGTCTTCGTTCCGCGGCGCTCGGCCGCCTCCAGGACCGCGTGGATCCACTCGTTCTCGTCGCCCGCCGTCTGGCGGTCCATGGCGGCTCGGCGCAGGCGCAGCCAGAGGCCCGCGTCGGTCCACTCCTGGAAGCGGCGGTGCACGGTCGGGACCGTGACGCCGAAGCTGGAGGGCAGGTGGCGCCACGCGCATCCGCTGGTCAGGACGAACACGATCGCGGTGAAGATGGCGCGGTCGGAGACGCGGCTGCGGCCGCCGCCCTGGCGCCGGATCTTGACCGGCGGGATGAGCGGTTCGACCAGGTTCCACAGGGCCGCCGGGACGAGCCGGGCGGCGAGCAGCTCGGTCACGTCGCCGCGCGGGGCGGCGGCCGGGGTCGAGTCGGGGGTCTGGCGCAGCCACGGCTCGGGCCTGGGCGCTTGCGCGCGCTGGCGCGTGCGCAGGAGCGTGGACAACGCGGCTTCCTCGGCCGGGGTGCGGCGACGAGGTGGCGGGTAGCCGTATTGCTGCTGCTGTGCGGTCCGGGTGATCTCGGCGCTGACCGTCCGACTGAACGGCGTGGCGGCGCCGCGGACGCCGGGCGGCACCTGACGGGCCAACCGGGGGTCGGGAGTTCGTGCGAATTGGGACTCGGACATCTGGTCCTCCGCCGGGGTGGTTGCGATGTGATCACCGTAGGAAGCCGGCCGACTACCCGATAGGTGGTTTAGGGGCCCGTAAGGCTGAGCGGACCCGCCTAGCGTTACACGGTGTAGGGGTATGAGTTCAACGGGCTAAGATCTGCGACGAACGGATGAACGGTCGTTTTCCATCGATGAAAACGCTCCTAGGGGTCTTCGGGGTATCGGAGATGGGCATCGGGAACGGTTAAGGTCGAGCTTGTGACCCGCACGCCGAGACTGCTCGCCACCAGCGATCTGCACGTGACGTACCAGGAGAACCGCGACTTCGTCGCGGCCATCGAGGCTCCCTCCCCCGACGACTGGCTGATCGTCGCGGGCGACGTCGGGGAGAAGTTCCACGACATCGAGTGGGCCCTGGACCTGCTGCGGAAGCGGTTCGCCAAGGTGATCTGGTCGCCGGGCAACCACGAGCTGTGGACGACGAAGGACGACGCGGTGCAGACCCGCGGCGAGGTCCGCTACAAGCAGATCGTCGAGATGTGCCGGAGCATCGACGTCGTGACGCCCGAGGACCCGTACCCGGTCTTCGAGGGCTCCGCCGCTCCCCTGGTCGTCGCTCCCCTGTTCACGCTGTACGACTACACGTTCCGCCCCGAAGGCACTTTCGACCAGGTTTCGGCGCTCGCGAAGGCGCACGAGGTCGGCGTGGTGTGCACGGACGAGTACTTCCTGTTCCCCGACCCGTTCCCCAGCCGCGAGGCGTGGTGCCAGTCCCGGATCATGGAGACCGAGCGCAAGCTGTCCGAGCTGGACCCGACGCTCAAGACCGTCCTGATCAACCACTACCCGCTGGTCCGCGAGCCGACGAGGGTGCTGCGCTACCCCGAGTTCGCGCTGTGGTGCGGCACCGAGCGCACCGCCGACTGGCACCTGCGCTTCAACTGCGCCGAGATGGTATACGGCCACCTGCACATCCCCCGCACCACCCGCCACGACGGCATCCGCTTCGACGAGGTGTCGCTCGGCTACCCGCGCGAGTGGAAGCCCAGGGGCCTCACCGGCGCCCGACTGGTCGACGTGCTGCGCGAGGGGGACGCCCGGTGATCACCGACCTCCTGCCGAGCCCCATCGCGGCCGTGAACCACTTCGACGACCCCGAGGGCGTGGAGCTGTTCCCCGAGGAACTCGCGCTGCTGGAGAAGTCCGTCGACAAGCGCCGCAAGGAGTTCACCACCGGCCGCCACTGCGCCCGCACCGCCTTGGCGCAGCTCGGTTTCCCCCCGGTCCCCGTGCTGCCCGGCCCGAAGCGCGAACCGGTCTGGCCGGACGGCGTCGTCGGCAGCATCACCCACTGCACCGGCTACCGCGCCGCCGCCGTGGCGCGCACGTCCGACTTCCGCTCCATCGGCATCGACGCCGAACCCAACGCCCCGACCCCGAAGGGCGTCCTGGAGGCCATCGCCGTCCCGGCCGAACTGGCCAGGATGGACGGTCTCCGCACGGCGGGCGACAAGGTCAGCTGGGATCGCCTGCTGTTCAGCGCGAAGGAGTCCGTGTATAAGGCATGGTTCCCGCTGACTCGGCTGTGGCTCGGCTTCGAGGACGCCGACGTCACCATCGACCCGGACGCAGGCACGTTCAGCGCGCGCATCCTCATCGAGCCCCCCATCGTGGACGGTGAACCCCTGACCGGGTTCACCGGGCGCTGGCTGGCCAGGGACGGGTTTGTGATCACCTCGATCGCGGTACCCGCCTGACCGACTCCTGGTGCACAGTGTCCGGGTGCCGCGAACTTGAGGAGCCACCATGGGTGACGACGTAGCCCGCCACGAGTTCACCCGCGAGGACCGCACCAGGTACCGCACGAAGGTCAGGCGCTGCCTGGACGTGTTCGCCAGG